>CAYHXK010000199.1:0-5450 GCA_964360125.1 uncultured Sterolibacterium sp. | reverse complement strand
CGATGATCAGACCGTCGTGGCGGTCAGCCTCAAGGCCTGTTCCTGGCCGATTGAAGTTGCTGTTACCTGATGGCTGAGTGGCTTGCGGGGTCTGTTACCCAGGCTGCCGATTTGTTGGTTGGAAACAAGCACAGTCAATTGCGTCCGCCTGAGCAGTTTCTTGAAACCGGCGTCGAATGTGACCAGGTGCTCGCCGAGTTGCAGCACTGCCGCAGCAGGCTACGCGTCAAGAAATCATCGAACCCATCGAACCCATCGGAAACCGCACGCTGACCACCAAACCCCGCCCACCCTCGCCCTCTGCCAGATCGATGCGCGCCCCATGCAGTTCGGCGATACGTTGCACGATGGATAATCCCAGACCGCTGCCGGTCTGATCCTGCCCGACGGCGTCGTGCTCCAGGCGGTGAAAACGGCGGAACGCCGATTCGCGTTTGTCGGGCGGAATGCCGGGACCGCTGTCGCTGACCCGCAAGACCACGCTGGCTTCCTCCTCGCCCAGCATCACCCGCACCCAACCGCCGGGCGGCGTGTAGCGGATGGCGTTGTCCAGCAGGTTGCGCAACAGGATTTGCAGCATCGGCGCACTCCCCATGACTGTCACAGCGGCGGCATCGAGTTCCATGGCAATCTGCTTGTCCACCGCAACGGCGCCGTGGGCGGCGCAGACTTCCTCGGTCAGCCG
Source organism: uncultured Sterolibacterium sp. (assembly GCA_964360125.1). GTDB lineage: Bacteria > Pseudomonadota > Gammaproteobacteria > Burkholderiales > Rhodocyclaceae > JACRAR01. Next base: position 4,765 of record CAYHXK010000199.1, on the reverse strand, counting down.
CAGCAGCGGCACCGGCAGGAGGTCGGCGAGCGATTGTTGCGGATCCAGGCGGGCCAGCGTCAGCAACTGATCGATGAGGTGTGCGGCGCGGTCGACGCCGGCACGTACTTGCTCGATGGCGCGGTCGCGCTCGGCGTCGTTGGTAGAGCGCTGCGCCACCTGCGCCTGGGCGGCCAGCGCGGCAAGTGGTGTGCGCAGTTCGTGGGCGGCATCGGCGGTGAAACGGCGCTCGTTCTCCAGCGTTCGCTCGACGCGGACGAACAGCCCATTCAAGGCTTCCAGCAGCGGTTTGATTTCGAGCGGGGCGCGGGCCGGCGCCAGCTCGTGCAGGTGGGCCGGGTCGCGCCTGTCGATCTGCGCCGCGACGGTGTCGAGTGGGGCCAGTCCGCGCCACGTCGCCAGCCACACCCAGCCGCCCAGCAGCGGCAGGCCGAAGAGCGCCGGCAGCAGCAGCTTCCAGGTGATCTCGGTAATCAGTTCGTTGCGGATTTCATGGCTCTCGCCGACTTGCACCTGGAACTGGCGCGTCGCATCCCATTGACTGTAATAGCGCCATGGCTGGTGGTTTACCGTGGCTTCGGAGAACCCGGCAGTGGCCGTCATGGGCAGTTTGGGCGCATTCGGCGAGTGCAGCAGCAGCTTGGCGTCGGCACCCCATATCTGGAAACTCAATTTCTGCTGGTATTCATGTACCTCCTCGCCGACTTCGGCGGCGTCGCCTGCATGGCCTTCATAGGCTTCATGGGCAGTCATCGCCAGCAAGGTTTGCGCCGCCTGGACCAGTTGGGCGTCGAACAGTTCGTCGATTTCATGACGGGCATCGAGATAGGAAAGCACCAGCGTCGCCAGCCAGAATGCTGAAACGCCGCCGAGCAGCAGCAGAAAAAGGCGCCGCCGCAGCGAGAACCAGACCGTCGTCATGGGTTCTTCTCGATCAGGTAGCCGACGCCGCGCAAGGTCTTGATCAGGTCGGGGCCCAGCTTGCGGCGCAGGTGGTGGATATGCACCTCGATGGCGTTGCTGCCCGGTTCCTCGTTCCAGCCGTAGATGCTCGCTTCGAGCTGCGCGCGGGTCATGACCCGGCCGGCGCTTTCGAGCAGGGCGTGGAGTATCGAGAATTCCCGCGCCGCCAGTTCCACCAGCCGGCCGGCCTGCATCACCCGATGCGCCGCCGGGTCGAGTTCCAGCGCGCCGCGCACCAGCCTGGGCGCGGCGCGCCCGCCGCTGCGCCGGCCGAGCGCGCGCAGGCGCGCCGCCAGCTCGTCGAGGTCGATGGGCTTGACCAGGTAAGCGTCGGCGCCGGCGGCGTGGCGGGCGACCCGGTCGGCGACGGCGTCGCGCGCGGTGAGTATCAGCACCGGCAGCTTCGCGCCGCGCGCGCGCAGGCGGCGCAGCAGTTCCATGCCGGAAAGTCGCGGCAGGCCGAGGTCCAGCACCAGCAGGTCGAAGTCTGCGCTTTTCAGCGCGGCATCGGCGCCGACGCCGTCCCTCAGCCAGTCGATGGCGAAGCCCGACTGGCGCAAGCCTGCGGCGAGGCCGTCGCCAAGCAGAGGGTCGTCTTCAACCAGCAGGACGCGCACCGCCTAAGCTCCCCGCGCCAGGACGCACACTGCCAGCGCTTCGCTCTTGCCCTTGACGGCGATCTCGCGCAGATCCGCCATGGGCGCCCCGACCGCGCGCGCCGTGGCGGCGGAGGCCAGCAACTCGCCGGCGCCCGCGGCATCGCAGAGACGCTGCGCGGTGTTGACCGTGTCGCCGATGAAATCGTAGGCCTTGACGGTGTTGCCGCCCAGCACGCCCTCCACCACCGGACCATGATGCAAGCCGATGCCGGCGCCGAGCCCGCTGCCGTAGCGATCAAAGCGGGGCAGCGCGGCCAGCAGGGCGCGGCCCGCCGCCGCGGCTTGGGCAGCATCGGCGAACACCGCCATCACCTCGTCGGCGGTGTATTTGAGCTTGATCGGGGCGAACGGCAGCAGACAGTCTTCCGCCACCCGGTAGTAATCGTTGAGCATGCCGACCACCGTTTCCGGCGGCTGCTGTTCGCTCCAGGCGGTGAATCCGCGCAAGTCCATGAACAGCACCGCCCGCTCGACGCGCTGCAGGTTCAGGGTGGTCGAATCGGCGATGGCGCGGTCGAGAATGCCGCTGCCGAGCGACCAGGCGGAGTATTCGCGCAGCCGCGCGGTCAGTTGCCGGACGAGGGCCAGCGAGTGGCGCAGGTTGAGGTCGGCGAACCCGAGCAGGACGCCAATCAGCAGCAACACGATGGAGAGGAACTCGTGGGCGGGGTCGTGGAAAAAGTCGCCGAGCGTGTGTGTGCCCTGGCTGGCGAGCACCTCGAACAGTGCGTACATCAGCAGGGGAATGGTGGCGCGCAGCAGGTTCTCGACCAGCACCAGCGGCGCCAGGATGCGCCCGGCGTGCGCCTGCCAGCCATGCAACAGGGTGAAGGCGAGGGCGTAGTACCAGTAGGCTTGGTGGTGCCACTGGGAAAAGAATTGCACACCCTCCAGGCTGACTTCGGTCAGCGAATACAGCAGCGGGCCGACCAGGTTGCCGAGGTAGGCCAGCCGCCAGCCGCGATACTCGGCGTTGCCCATGGCCACGGCCTGGCCGAGGCCGGCGAGCAGCAGCAGGTAGGGGTCGGGCTCGATGAAATAACCGCCGATTTGAGGAGCCAGCAGCAGCTCAAGGATCAGCAGCGTCAGCGGCACATGTCCGCTGTGGGTGAAAAAGTTGCGCGCCACGCGCGAGGCCAGGCTGTCGCCCAGGCCGGGCGACGCAGTGCGGGCAAGACTATCCGGAAGCGGCTGCGCGGGCATCATGGTGCTGCGATGTTAACGCGGAATGCGCACCCCGTGTTCGTCGAAGTTTCCCTGCTCGGCGCCGGAATGGCAGGCGGCGCAATTCGCCTTGCTGGCGATGGCCTGGCGTTTCCAGACAGCGGCGCGTATTTCGTCATGTTTGTGGGTGAAATAGCCGGTCTCGCTGATGCGCAGCGGCGTTTTCGCCGCCGGCACGGATTGCGCGATCTTGCGTGCGCGCCGGCTGTTGTCGCGGTCGGCGGCATGCGAGGCGAGAAATTCGACTATCTCTTTTTGCGTGGCTGCATCCAGGCTGGCGTTTTCGCCGAAGTGCCGGTCGAGACCCTCCATCAGTTTGCGCCAGGAGCGCTCGGGCAGCAGTGCGGGATGGTAGAGGGTGTGGCAACTTGCACATTCCGTGTTCCACTTGGCGTTGTTCGCCGCGGGCAGGGCCCGTCCGCCTTCATCGCCGCTGGCGAACAGCAGGCCCGAGACGGTGGCGGCAAGTATCAGGGTGAACGCTTGCAGGGGACGTGAGGCCATGAGGGTTTCCTTCATTTCAGATTTTCAGGTTGATAAGCCAGGCGATGAAATCCGCTTTTTCCGCGGCGCTACAGGCGCGGCCGAGTACATCGCCGCAGTTGCGACCAAACCATTTTTCGACCTTGGCCGGGTCGGTGAAGCGGGCCGGGTTGGCCACCGGCGCCAGCGGTTCGATGGCCTTGTTGGCGCGGGTGCGGCCGGACCGGCGCGGATCGGCGCTATGGCAGCCGGCGCAGGCGGCTGCCTGCTTGGCCGCGGCGTGCTCCTGGCGGAAGAAGCTTTCACCGCGCGCCGTGCTGGCTTTGAACGACGCATCGTCCTTGCGCGCCTGGGCCGCGTAGTCGCGTTGCACTTCCGGCGGCGTGGCGGCGAAGGTCGGCATGGTCAGGGCGAAGACTAGAGACACCGCCGGAAAGAATGTCGCGACGCAATTACGCATGATTGTCTCCAGTAGTCAGATATTGATTGCCGCTCAGCATGGCTTGCGCCACGGGGGCTTTGCCGAATAGTTGGTGGCCGATCAGGGCGGCGAGGTGCAGAGCGACGAAACCGGCGACCAGGACGTACAGCGCCTCGTGCGGTTCCTTGAAATATTCCCTGAGCCAGAGGCTGTCGCCCAGCCAGTGGGTCAGCGGTCCCAGGTTATGCTCGGTGGCGGCGAGGGCGAGACCGGTGATCGCCATGCCGGCGAGCGTCAGGTACACGGCGATGAACGCCGCGCTGGCGAGCGTGTCGTGGCCAAGCCGCGGCTGCGGCAGGCGCAGGCGGGGCAGGGCGCGCAACGTCGCCAGCCATGCGCGCGGGTGCCACAGGTCGGACCAGCGCGCAGAGGTCGGGCCGACCAGCCCCCACAACATGCGGGCGACAAGGCCGCCGACCAGGGCGTAGCCGAACTGGATATGCAGGCGCCACAGCGCGGCACTCTCCCCGCCGTGCTCGAATTCTTCCGCGATCAGTCCGGTGGCGATCAGCGCCAGGATGGCCAGCGCGTTCCAGGCATGGATCAGGCGCAGCAGACCGTCGAAAACGGCCACGCGCCGGGTTGCTTGAGTGGGCATGAATTACGTATCCTCGGGATGTGGTGCAACGGAGAATATGGCCTGAGCCTTAAGCGCCGCTTAACGCTGTGCAGCGCCGGGAATATATTTAAGTATCCGTCCCCTCCCAGGCTCCTCTCGAACTCTTTCGGAGAGGGCAAACAGGGAGATCGAGAGATTGCGTGGCTGGTGTCGCGTTGTGTAGCGCATCCGCACACGGACCGCCGGTCAGACCCAGTCGATATTGGTCGAGGTCAGGTTCGAGACATCGACGCCAACCAGCGTCACCGAATTGCCGCCGCCAAAGTCGATCATGACATTGTTGCCATCGACAGTGACATGTTGCACAAGGGTTTCGATATCATGGATGCCAGACCC
>CAYHXK010000198.1:0-5465 GCA_964360125.1 uncultured Sterolibacterium sp. | reverse complement strand
GATCAGGGTCTTCCAACCGCTACCAGCCCTTCGGACAAGATACTTTATGAGCTAATCAAGGCGATCAAAGCAGAGTGACAGTCGCCCAAAAAAAGAGTAGGCGTTTTACATGACTGTCGTGACGACAGGCAGGAGGTCGAGCGCGCCCCGTCGAGCGGGATCGAGACCTTCGGGCGACCCCCAAGAGGACTTCCTTCGGGGCTTCCCGACCCCTATTTTACTTGCTCGAAAAGCTGTCCCTTGATGCGCGCGGCACGGCCACGGAACAAGGCGATCAGCTGGTCCTCCTGGTTGAGCACCTCGATGTCGTAAATGCCGCTGCGTCCGCCCAGTTGTCGCGCCTCGCCGTGGGCGGTGAGAACGTCGCCGATATGCGCCGGCGCCAGGAAGCTGATGTCGACGTTCGCAGCCACGGTGTTCCGGTTGAAGGTGTTGCAGGCATAGGCGAAAGCCTCGTCGGCGATGGTGAAGATGAATCCGCCGTGGCAGATGCCATGACCGTTGACCATGTCCTGGCGCACCGTCATGCGCATGCTGGCGGTGCCCGGACCGATGGCGAGCAACTCGATGCCGAGGCTAAGCGCGGCATGGTCGTGGCGTCGCATTTCCGCGGCGCAACGCTCGGCAATCTGCTGCAAGGTCAATTTGTGGTCTGGCATACCCTCTGGGGCATCAATCTCACTCGCCGGTGAAGCGCGGCGCACGCTTTTCCTTGAAGGCGCTAACCCCCTCGCGGTAGTCGTCCCCCAGGCCGATCTCGCGTTGAAAATCGCGCTCCAGATCGAGCTGCTGCTCCAGGGTGTGGTCGGCGCTGGCGTAAATCGCCTGTTTGGTCAGCGCCAGTCCTTTGGTGGGCGCGCTGCTGAAGTGCTGCGCCAGGTGCTCGGCTTCGCTCGTCAAGTGCGCGTCGTCGACGCATTTCCAGATCAGCCCCCAGTTTTCCGCCTGTTCCGCGGACAACTTCTCGCCGAGCAAGGCCAGTCCCATGGCGCGGGCGGTGCCGATGCGGCGCGGCAAAGCATGGGTGGCGCCGGCATCGGGCACCAGGCCAAGCTTGCAGAAGGCCTGGATGAAACTTGCCGAGCGGGCCGCCAGCACGATGTCGCACGCCAGTGCAATGCTGGCGCCGGCGCCGGCGGCGACGCCGTTGACGGCGCAGATCACCGGCAGCGGCAAGGCCCGCAAGCCCAATACCAGGGGGTTGTAGAGCGTCTCCAGGGTGTGGCCGAGATCGGGCGGCGGCGCGCCGGCCGACAGATCGCGTTCGTCAAGATCCTGGCCGGCGCAGAAGCCGCGTCCGGCGCCGCTGAGCAGCAACACCCGCGCCTGGCCCTGCCGGGTGCGGGCCAGCGCGTCTTGCAGTTCGCCGTGCATGGCGGTGTTGCAGGCGTTGAGCTTTTCCGGACGATTCAGGGTGATCCTGGCAATGCCGCCGGCCAAGGAGTAGAGGATGTTCCGATAGGTCATGAAAGGTCAGGTGTAGCTTGCGTGCCAAATGGATACAATGGAAATGTATCATGACGTCGGCCGACTCGCGCACTCCCCGCTCTCGTCCGCTCTGGTCCCACTCGTTCGTATGGCCATCCGTCGTTTCGGAGAAAATCGATGCCGCACCCGCTGTTCGAGAAGCACCAGGCGTTGCTGACCCAGGCTGTGAATGCCATCGAGCAGCGTGGCTATTGGGCTCCGTACGCCGAAAGCACCCTGGCTTATGGCGCGAATGCGCTTGAGGAAGGACGTGTCGCCTTCGAGGCTTACCGCGATGCCCAGTTCTATCTCGATCAGCCCGGCCTGGTCGAGCGCGGCGGCGTCGAGATGTCGCCCTACGGACTGTCGCTGAATATCAGCTACCCGAAGTGCCGCCCGGATGCCCTGATAACCGCCGCCAGTAGCGCGATGCCGGCGTGGATCAAGGCCGGACCGGATACCCGTGCCGGCGTCTGCTGCGAGATGCTGGCCCGGCTCAACTTGCACAGCATGGAAATGGCCCATGCCGTGATGCACACCACCGGTCAGGGGCTGTCGATGGCTTTCCAGTTTGCCGGACCGCAGGCGCAGGGCCGCGGTCTGGAAGCCGTTGCCTGCGCCTGGCGCGAAATGCGGCGGGTACCGGTGCGGGCGCTCTGGGAAAAACCGCGCAGCAGTCATCCGCCGTGGCGCATGGAGAGCACTTATACCATCGTCCCGCGCGGCATCGCCCTGCTGGTGGGATGCGCAACCTCGCCTACCTGGAATGGCTATCCGGGGATATTCGCCAGCCTGGCGACCGGCAACCCGGTGATCGTCAAGCCACACCCGAGCGTGATCCTGCCGCTCGCCTTGACCGTCGCCGTGGCGAGACAGACCCTCAAGGATGCCGGCTTCGATCCCAATCTGGTCAGCCTGCTGGTCGATGATCCGGATGCCCTGGTCGCCAAGGAAGTGGCGATCAGGGACGAGATTCGCATCGTCGATTACACCGGCGGACCGGTGTTCGGCGAATGGCTGGAGGAAAATGCGCGCCAGGCGGTCGTATTCGCCGCCAAGGCCGGCGTCAATTGCGCCATCATCGATTCGACCGACAATTACCCCGGCATGCTGAAGAATCTGGTGATTACCCTGGCGCTGTATTCCGGCCAGATGTGCACCACGCCACAGGCCATTTTCGTCTCGCGCGAAGGGGTGAAAACCCCGGCGGAGAACATCTCCCTGGAGCAGTTCGAACTTGACCTGTCGCGGGCCATGCAGGTTTTTCTCGACAACACGGCGCGAGCGCTGGATATCCTTGGGGCGCTCCAGTCCCCCCTTGTCCTGGCGCGCATTCAAGCTTCGCGCGAGCTGGGCGAGGTGCTGTGCGAATCGACGGCATTACGCCACCCGCAGTATCCCGATGCGTGCATTCATACGCCGCTGTTGCTCAAGGTGAGCGCCGACTCTACCGCCGCCTATGCCGAGGAGCGTTTCGGCCCGATCAGCTTCGTGGTGGAGACGGCATCGACACTGGAGAGCTTGTCGCTGGCGGAACGCGTCATGCGTCAGAAGGGCGCCCTGAGCTTCAGCGTGTATACGACGTCCGCTGCCGTCTGGCAGGCGTCCGAAGAAGTCTCCCTGCGGGCGGGCGTGTCGCCGTCGTTCAATCTGACCGAAGGCATAAACGTCAACCAGTCTTCGGGTTTCTCCGACTATCACGCCACCGGCGCCAATCCGGCCGCCAATGCCTGCCTGATTGACAGCGCCTACGTCGCCAGGCGCTTTTTCGTGGTGCAGTCGCGCCACCCCGCCTGATATGGTCAAAGTCTATTCGATCGATGGCGTCACGCCGGTCGTCCATCCCTCGTCCTTCGTCCATCCTTCGGCGGTACTGATCGGCGACGTGATCGTCGGCCCGGACTGCTACATCGCGCCTTGCGCCAGCCTGCGCGGCGATTTCGGCCGGATCGTGATCGGGCGCGGCGCCAATATCCAGGACAATTGCATCGTGCACGGCTTTCCGGAACGCGACACGCTGGTCGAGGACCAAGGACACATCGGCCACGGCGCGGTTTTGCATTGCTGCCATATCGGCCGCAACGCGCTGGTCGGCATGAACGCGGTGGTGATGGACCTGGCCGTGGTGGGAGAGTCGGCCATCGTTGCCGCCATGGCGTTCGTCAAGGCGGGCATGATAGTTCCCGCGCGCTCCCTGGTGGCCGGGATACCGGCCAGGATCGTGCGCCAACTGACGCAGCAGGAGATGGCCTGGAAAGTCGAAGGGACTGCCCTGTATCAGCAACTTGCTCTGCGGGCATTCGCCAGCCTGCGCGAAACCGAAGCCTTGACGGAAGTGGAAGCCGGCCGCCAGCGCATCGGGCTGCCCGGCGAAATCGGCAAAATGGCGCCTCGGCCGCTGATCGAAGCGCGGGCGGCATGGCTTGAGTTGAACAGCCTGCCAGCCGAGCCGGACGTGGGCGAAGAGCCATAGTGTGATAATGTCGACGCCTGAATTTATTCCATGACCCCACCGGGAAATTCGGCCCGCCCCATGCCCTTGCCGCCAGGCGTACCCTCACGCAAACGCGTCCACACCCGAACCATTTGTGTCGAAGGCTGGAAGCGCGCTGACGGTTTGTGGGACATCGAGGCCCGTCTCACCGACGTCAAGGATCACGACTACCCACTCGCTTCCGGCATTCGCCCTAAAGGCGAAGCGGTGCACGATATGCGAGTGCGGATTACCGTCGACCGCGAGTTTGGCATCGTCGCAGCCAGCGCCGCGAGCGACGCGGTTCCTTACCCGAACGGCTGTGAAAACATTGCCCCGGACTACGCCCGGCTGGTCGGCCTCAACCTGGTGCGCGGCTATCGCAAAACCGTCGGGGAAATGTACGAGGGCGTGCGCGGCTGCTCCCACCTGACCGAACTGTTGCTGGCACTGCCGGCGGCGGCGATTCAGACTTTTGCCAGCGAAATGCGCGACACGGAAGGGCACGATCCGGGCCTGAAACCTTTCCAGCTCGACCGCTGCCATGCGCTGGATACCGCTTCGGAGACGGTTCGGCGTTATTATCCACGCTGGTACACCGGGCAGAAGCGCGGATCGTAAGCGGCAACAACCCATTTAAAACGCAAGGCCATTAAGGAAAACAAGGAATCCGCATGAAAATCCACGAATATCAGGGCAAGGAAATCCTGCGCAAGTTCGGCGTCGCGACGCCGCGCGGCATTGCCTGCTTCTCCATCGAGGAGGCGGTGAGGGCAGCGGAGACACTTGCTGCTCAGGTGCCAACCAAAGTTTGGGTGGTGAAGGCGCAGATCCACGCCGGCGGCCGCGGCAAGGGCGGCGGCGTGAAAGTCGCCAAGTCGCTGGCTGAAGTGAGGAGGTACGCCGAACAGATCCTCGGCATGCAACTGGTGACGCACCAGACCGGGCCGCATGGACAGAAAGTGAATCGCCTGTTGATCGAGGAAGGCGCCGATATCCGCAAGGAATACTACCTGGCGGTGCTGACCGACCGCGCCACGCAGCAGGTGGCGGTGATGGCCTCCTCCGAAGGCGGCATGGACATCGAGGAAGTCGCGCGGCGCACGCCGGAACAAATCCTCAAGGAATTCGTCGATCCCCTCATCGGCATCACCGACCGGCAAGCCGGCGCGCTGGCGCGCGGCATCGGCGTGCCCGAGGCATCCGTGGCACGGGCGGTAGAGCAGATCAAGCAGCTTTACACCTGTTACATGGAGACGGATGCGTCGCTGGCCGAGATCAATCCGCTGATCCTCGAAGCCGACGGCAACATCAAGGCGCTCGATGCCAAGTTCAATTTCGATGCCAACGCCCTCTACCGCCATCCGGAAATCGTCGCTTATCGCGATCTCGACGAAGAGGACGCGGATGAAATCGAAGCCTCCAAATTCGATCTCGCCTACATCGCCCTGGACGGCAACATCGGCTGCCTGGTGAATGGCGCGGGCCTGGCGATGGCCACCATGGACACCATCAAGCTGTTCGG
>CAYHXK010000197.1:0-5467 GCA_964360125.1 uncultured Sterolibacterium sp. | reverse complement strand
GAATGCCACTGAGCGATCAGCTTGGGAAGGCGATGGATTAAATCTTCCGAGCCCGGAGACCGGCCACGGACATCAAAGAGCGGAAACGTCGCGGGGAAGCGATGGCCGGTGCGCATGCGTCCATGCTGCGCCCCTCATGCCTTCGTCGGCTTCCTGTGCGCTTCCAAAAGCAACCCACCGGCCCGCGGGGACGCAGGCCGGCACAGGAGATTTTCATGTCCAAATTCATCCGCACCACCGCGCTGGCGTTTGTATTGAGCAGCGCTGTTTCAAGTTTCGCCGCCGACTATGCGTCTGTCGTCGTCACCGCCACGCGCCAGCCGACCCGCGCCAGCGAATTGCTCTCCGATGTCAGCGTCATCGAACGGGCCGCAATCGAACAGGCCGGACAGTCGACCCTGGTCGAGCTGCTGTCGCGCCAGCCGGGTATCCAGACCAGCAACAACGGCGGTCCCGGCAAGGCGTCCAGCCTTTTCATCCGTGGCGCCAACCCGAACCAGACCGTGGTCCTGATCGACGGCGTGCGCATCGGCTCGGCCACTCTCGGCACGCCCGCCTTGGAGCAGCTTCCCCTGTCGCAGATCGAGCGCATCGAAATCCTGCGCGGCCCCGCTTCCGCGCTTTACGGTGCGGATGCTGTCGGCGGGGTGATCCAGATATTCACCAAACGCGGCCAAGGGCCGCAGGCGGTGGATGCCTTTGCCGGCGTCGGCGGCCACCACACCAGCGACTGGTCGGCGGGCATCTCCGCTGGCGACGGCGCCTGGTCCTACAGTGTGCGCGGCGGCAATTACAGCAGCGACGGCATCAAGGCCATCGCCGACAAGACCAAGCAACCCTACAGCTACGATCCGAGCCGCAGCACGGATGGCTTCCGCAATGCCAGTCTGTCGACAGCGCTAACGTTCCGCCCGGCCAGCGGGCACGAGATCGGCGCCACCCTGCTGAAGACCACGGGACGCAACTGGTATGAAAGCGGCCCGAATTTCGACACCCACGCCGACGTGGCGCAATCCGTCTTCAGCCTGGTCAGCCGCAACCGCCTTGGCGATGGCTGGAACAGCACGCTGCGGGCCAGCCAGTCCGGCGACGATTCGACCGACTACGGTCCGTACACGCCTAACGGTGCGAATTACAAAACCACTCAGCGGCAGCTCGCCTGGCAGAATGACATCAAGATCGCGGCGGGCAGCCTGCTGGCGGCTATCGAATCGCTCCAGCAAAAAGCCGTCAGCGGAACCAACTTCGACCGGAGCCGCGATCTCAATTCGCTGCTGTTCGGTTGGAGCGGACGCTACGGCGACCATCGCCTGCAGGCGAACCTGCGCCGCGACGAAAATTCGCAATTCGGCGGCAAGACCACCGGCTACGCCGGCTATGGTTACCAGTTGAGCGAGGCATTGCGCGCGCAGGCGTCGCTGGGCAGCGCATTCCGCGCACCGACTTTCAACGAGCTGTATTATCCCGGCTACGGCAACCCCGGCCTTAGTCCGGAAAACGCCCGCAACCGGGAAGTCGGCCTGGTTTGGGAGCAGGGTCAGCAACGGGCCGGCGTAACGGTTTACAACAACCGGGTGAGCGAGTTGATTGTCACCGTCTGCGACGCTTCATATAACTGCAAGCCGGTCAACGTCGGCCACGCCAAGCTGGATGGCGCGAGCCTGAGCTACGCCGGGCAGCTCGGTGAATTGGAGGTGAGCGCTAATCTCGATCTCCTCGATGCCCGCAATGCCGAGTCCGGCAAGCGCCTGCCGCGCCGCGCCGACCGCCAGGGGAATCTGTCGCTCAGCCGCAGCCTGGGCGCCTGGCGCATCGGTGGTGAATGGCAAGGGGTCGGCGACCGCTACGACAGCACCACCGAGACCAAGCATATGGGAGGATATGGCCTGCTGAATGTTTTTGGCCGATATGCCATGAATAAAGCGTTGGCTGTGGAAATTCGCGCCAACAACCTGGGCGGCAAGCAGTACGAAACCGCCTGGGGCTACGGAACTTCCGGCGCCAATTTGTTCGTCGGCCTGCGTTACTTACCCAAGTAAGCTGACCACACATCCTGCGTCATGCCCAGTCGCCGCCGCGCCCTGCTGATCCTGCTCCTGCTTGCGCTGGCAGTGCTTGCCAGCGTGGCGGCGTCGCTGGCCGCCGGCAGCCTGCCGCTGAGTCTGGCCGAGGTGGTGCGCGCCTTGCTGGGCGAGGATGCGGGCGAAGTTGGTTTGGCCGGCGAGGTGGTGCGCGGCTTGCGCTTGCCGCGCGCGCTGGCCGGCCTGGCCTGCGGCGGTCTGCTGGCGCTGGCCGGGACGCTGATGCAGGTGTTGTTGAAAAACCCGCTGGCGGATCCTTATGTTCTGGGCATTTCCGGCGGCGCCTCGGTCGGCGCGCTGTTTGCCATGCTGTTCGGATTGCCCCTGGCGGTGCTGCATGGCGGCGCTTTCGTCGGCGCCCTGGCGGCGATGCTGCTGGTGTTCGGCCTGGCGCACGGCGACGGCAGCTGGACCCAGACGCGGCTGTTGCTCACCGGCGTCATCGTCGCCGCCGGCTGCGGCGCGCTGGTGGCGCTGATGCTGTCGGTGGCGCCGGAAAACAGATTGCGCGGCATGCTGTTCTGGCTGATGGGCGATCTGTCCCAGGCCGATTCGCCCTGGCCGGGGCTGGCGGTGTTGCTGCTCGGCCTGGCGTGCATCCTGCCCTTCTCGCGCGACCTCGGCCTGCTGGCGCGCGGCGAACTTTCGGCGCAGATTCTCGGCGTGCCGGTGGCGCGGCTGCGCCTGCTGATCTACGTGCTGGCCTCGCTATTCACCGCGGTGGCGGTGAATAGCGCCGGCAGCATCGGCTTCATCGGCTTGATCGTGCCGCATCTGGTGCGTCTCGCCACCGGCAACGACCTGCGCCTGTTGCTGCCGGCCTCGGTGCTGGCGGGCGGTACGCTGCTGGTGGCGGCGGATACGCTGGCGCGCACCATCGTCGCGCCGCAGCAGTTGCCGGTCGGCGTGCTGACGGCCTTGCTCGGCGTGCCGGTGTTTCTTTACCTGTTGTCGCGCCAGCCGCGCGGGGGCATGCCATGACCGGCGCAGCGCAGGACACCTCGTTGCTGTCCGCCCAAAACCTCGCCGTCGCCATCGCCGGCAGGACGTTGGTGCGTGGCCTCGACCTGGCGTTGCGCGGCGGCGAGACGCTGGCCATCCTCGGCCGCAACGGCAGCGGCAAGACCACCCTGCTGCATACCCTGGCCGGCTTGCGACCGCCCTCTGCTGGCACAGTCGAGTTGTGCGGCCGGCCCTATGCCGAGCATGGCGCACGCGCGGCGGCCGGCCTGCGCGGCCTGCTGGCGCAGACGCAAAGCGATGCCTTCCCGGCCAGCGTGCTGGAGACGGCGCTGATCGGCCGCCACCCGCATCTCGGGCGCTGGGCATGGGAGGGCGCTACCGACGAACGCATCGCGGGCGAGGCGCTGGCGGCGGTCGGCCTGGCCGGGCTGGAGCAACGCGAGGTGCATACCTTGTCCGGCGGCGAACGTCAGCGTCTGGCGATTGCAACGCTGCTGACGCAACAACCGCGGCTTTACCTGCTGGACGAGCCGCTCGCCCATCTCGACCTGAGCCACCAGATCGCCATGCTCGAACTGGTGCAACGCCATGCCGCCGATGGCCGGGCCGGCTTCGTCATCGTCCTGCACGACATGAATCTCGCGCTGCGTTACTGCCGGCGCGCCCTGCTGCTGTTCGGCTACGGCCGCTGGCAAGAGGGACCAAGCGAGCAGGTGCTCACCGCCGAGAATCTCGGCGAACTCTACGGCCATTCCTTGCGCGAACTGCGCGACGGCGCTTGCCGTTATTTCATCGCTGCCTGAAAGGACCACAACGATGTCCGACATCGAACAACGCCACGCCAGCCGCATGCAACGCAAAAAGACGCTGATCGACGCCAAAATCGAAGCCGCGCAGATCGAGCGTGGCGTGCTGGTAGTGACCACCGGCAACGGCAAGGGCAAATCCAGTTCCGGCTTCGGCATGGTGGCGCGGGCGCTGGGCCACGGCATGAAGGTCGGCATCGTGCAGTTCATCAAGGGCGCCCAGGCCACCGGCGAAGAACAGTTCTTCCGCCGCTTCCCGGACGAGGTGATCTACCGCGTGATGGGCGAGGGTTTCACCTGGGAAACCCAGGACCGCAACCGCGACATCGCCAAGGCCCAAGCGGCATGGGACGAAGCGCGCAAGCTGTTGAGCGACGAAAACATCGGCCTGGTGCTGCTGGATGAACTGAACATCGCACTCAAGTTGCATTATCTCGAAGTGGGTACGGTGTTGGCCGATATCGCCGCCCGCCCGGCACGCCAGCATGTCGTCGTCACCGGACGCGGCGCGCCGGCGGAACTGGTCGCGGTGGCCGACACCGTCACCGACATGACGCCGGTCAAGCACGCTTTCGCCGCCGGCATCAAGGCCCAGCCGGGCATCGAATGGTGACGGCTGCGCCGCCGGATGGAGGGATGGAGGGAGGGCCGCACTCTTGCCCGGCGCTGCTGATCGCGGCGCCGGCCTCCGGCCAGGGCAAGACCACCGTCACCGCCGCGCTGGCGCGCCTGCACGTTCGCCAGGGCCGGCGCGTGCGGGTGTTCAAGTGCGGCCCGGATTTCCTCGATCCGCAGATCCTCGAAGTTGCCAGCGGCAATCCGGTGTACAACCTGGATTTCGGCATGTGCGGCGAGGCCGATGCCGCCCGCCGTCTTTGGCAGGCGGCAGGCGAGTCCGAGCTGATCCTGATTGAAGGCGTCATGGGCCTGTTCGACGGCCAGCCCTCGGCAGCCGACATCGCCGTGCGTTTCGGCATCCCGGTGCTGGCGGTAATCGATGCCGGCGCGATGGCGCAGACCTTCGGCGCTGTGGCTCACGGTCTGGCTAACTACCGTGCCGGTCTGCCCTTCTCCGGCGTGCTCGCCAATCATGTCGGCAGCCCGCGACACGCCGAAATGTTGCACGCCAGTCTTCCGCCAGAAATGCTCTGGTATGGCGCACTGCCGCGCGATGCCGCAGCGGCGCTGCCGGAACGCCACCTGGGCCTGTTGCAGGCAGCAGAGATCGCCGACCTGGAAACCCGCCTGGAGCGCCTCGCTGACCGTCTGGCGGAAACCGGCGCAGCCAGCTTGCCGCCGTCCCTGCTCTTCCCCGCAGCAACAGCGCAAGCGTTACCTGCGTTGCTCGCCGGCAAGACCATCGCCATTGCCCGCGACACCGCCTTCGCCTTCATCTATCCGGCCAATCTCGATTGCTTGCGCGAACTCGGGGCGGAACTTGTTTTCTTCTCGCCACTCGCCGGCGACCCGCTGCCCGCCTGCGATGCGCTGTGGTTGCCGGGCGGCTACCCGGAACTGCATGGCGCACGCCTGGCTGCACGCACTGATTTGTGGGCGCAATTGCGCGCGCATGTCGCTGGCGGCAAGCCGCTGCTGGCTGAGTGCGGCGGCATGATG
>CAYHXK010000196.1:0-5468 GCA_964360125.1 uncultured Sterolibacterium sp. | reverse complement strand
GACTGCGTCCGCATTAGCCTGCGCCGCTACATCACGGGCAGGTTCAGCCGAACCTTGATTGCGTAGTGGCTGCGGCCGGCGCTGCGCGCCTTAACGCGGACTGCGTCCGCATTAGCCTGCGCCGCTACATCACGGGCAGGTTCAGCCGAACCTTGATTGCGTAGTGGCTGCGGCCGGCGCTGCGCGCCTTAACGCGGACTGCGTCCGCATTAGCCTGCGCCGCTACATCACGGGCAGGTTCAGCCGAACCTGCCCGTGATGTAGTCTTCCGTCTGTTTTTTTTGGGGTTTGATGAAGATCTGATCGGTCACGCCGAATTCGATCAGCTCGCCCAGGTACATGTAGGCGGTGAAGTCGGAAATGCGCGCGGCCTGCTGCATGTTGTGGGTCACGATGACTATGGTGAACTCGTCCTTGAGCTCGCCGATCAGTTCCTCGATGCGCATGGTGGAAATCGGATCGAGCGCCGAAGTCGGCTCGTCGAGCAGCAGCACCTCGGGCTTGACCGCGATGCCGCGAGCGATGCAGAGGCGCTGTTGCTGCCCGCCGGAGAGGCTCATGCCGCTTTGCTTGAGCTTGTCCTTGACCTCCTCCCACAAGGCCGCCTTCTTCAGTGCCCACTCGACGCGATCGTCCAGGTCCGCGCGTGCCAGCCGCTCGTGCAAGCTCACGCCAAAGGCAATGTTGTCGTAAATCGACATCGGGAACGGTGTCGGCTTCTGAAACACCATGCCGATACGGGCGCGCAAATGATTGATATCGACGCCCTTGCCAAGAACATCTTCCGAATTGAACAACAACTCGCCTTCGGCGCGCTGCTCGGGATAAAGGTCGTACATGCGGTTGATGGTGCGCAGCAAGGTCGACTTGCCGCAGCCGGACGGACCGATAAAGGCTGTCACCTGGGTACGGTAGATGTCCAGATTGATGTTTTTGAGCGCGTGGTACTTGCCGTAATAGAAATTCACGTCCTTGAACAATATCTGCGTTGTCAGGGCCGTTACGGGACTGTCGTTGTTCATGATTTCGTCCATGCTCAAGTCGCTATCGAAGGGATGTCCGGGGATTAATGCTTATGCTTCTGGCGGAACAGAACACGCGCCAGGATGTTGAGGCTCAGCACGCCCAGCGTGATCAGGAATACCCCGGCCCAGGCCATCCGCTGCCAGTCCGCGAACGGACTCATGGCGAATTTGAAGATCGTCACCGGCAGGGTCGCCATGGGCTTGTTCAGGTCGAGCGTCCAGAACTGGTTGGACAGCGCGGTAAACAACAGCGGCGCCGTCTCGCCGGCGATGCGCGCCACGGCCAGCAGAATCCCGGTAATGATGCCGGCAATTGAGGCGCGCAAGGTGACTCTGGTAATGACTTTCCATTTCGGCGTGCCCAGCGCGAACACCGCTTCGCGCAGGCTGTCCGGCACCAGCACCAGCATGTTCTCGGTGGTCCGGATGACCACCGGGATGACCAGCAGGGCCAGGGCGTATACCCCGGCTATCGCCGAAAAATGGCCAACCTGTGCCACATACACGGCATACACGAACAGACCGATGACGATCGACGGCGCCGACAGCAGGATGTCGTTGATGAACAGCGTGGTGCGGCCCAGCCAGGTATGCCCGCCGTATTCCGCCAGATAAACCCCGGCGAGCACGCCGAAAGGGGTGCCGATCAACGTTGCCAGCCCGACCTGGATCAGGCTGCCGGCGATGGCGTTGAGCAGTCCGCCCTCGCTGCCCGGCGGCGGCGTCATCTTGGTAAACAGATCGATGCCGAGGGCGGTGACGCCCAGCTCAAAGACATTGAAGAGGATCCAGAACAGCCAGAACAGCCCGAATGCAACCGCCAGCATGGACATGGCCAAGGCAAATAAATTCATCAGCTTGCGCCGGAGCTTGAGATTCATGATCGCGATCAGGTCCTTTGACCTTCTCCCTTGGTGAGCTGCATCAGCAGCAGCTTGGAAAACACCAGCACGATGAAGGTGATCAGGAACAGGATCAAACCCAGTTCGACCAGCGCGGAAGTATGCATCGGCGATACCGCCTCGGTAAATTCGTTAGCCAGGGCCGAGGCGATCGAGTTGCCGGCAGCATAAAGGGACGAAGTATCCAGCTGATCGGAATTGCCGATCACGAAAGTCACCGCCATGGTCTCTCCCAGGGCGCGGCCCAGGCCGAGCATGATGCCGCCGATGACGCCCACCTTGGTATACGGCAGCACCACGTTCCAGACCACCTCCCAGGTGGTGGCGCCGACCGCATAGGCCGATTCCTTCAGAATTGCCGGCGTGACCTCGAACACATCGCGCATCACCGCGGCGATAAATGGAATGATCATGATCGAAAGGATCACCCCGGCACTGAGAATCCCGATACCGATCGGAACCCCCTGGAACAGGTTGCCGATCAATGGAAGCCGCCCCAGCGTTGCAGTGAGAAACGGCTGGATATACTGGCCGAAGATCGGGGCGAACACCAGCAGGCCCCACATGCCGTAGACGATGCTGGGGATGCCCGCCAGCAGCTCGATGGCAATGCCGAGCGGACGGCGCAGCCAAAGCGGCGACAATTCGGTGAGAAACAAGGCGATGCCGAAACTCACCGGCACCGCGATGATCAGGGCGATCAAAGAAGTCGCCACGGTGCCGTAAATATGCACCTTGGCGCCGAAATTCTCCATCGGCGGATTCCACTCGCTGCTCCAGAGGAAGGCCAGGCCGAACTTCTGCAGCGAGGGCAGCGCGCCATAGACCAGCGACGCGAGAATGCCGAGGAGGATCAGCAACGTGAGTATCGCGAACAAACGCGTCACATTGAGGAAAGCCCAGTCACCCAGGTTCGAACTCTTCTTCTGCGTATTCATCATGATTCGTTGTCGGGTTGCCGGTATGACCTACAAAACGAACCCGCGTCGAGACTAACGGCTCTCGACGCGGGTGCATTTTAGCGCAATGCTTACTTGCCCGAGTAGACCGGCTTGCCGGAAGCATCCTTGATGGTTGCCCAAGCGGCGTGGATCAGTTTGACCAGGCTATCCGGCAGAGCGACATAGTCGAGGTCGTGGGCCATTTTGCCGCCGTTCTGGTAGGACCAGGAGAAGAATTTCAGCACTTCCGCGGCCTGCGCCGGCTTGTCCTGGGTCTTGTGCATCAGGATGAAGGTGGCGCCGGTGATCGGCCAGGCATCCTTGCCCGGTTGATTGGTGAGGATTTCATAGAAGGCGGACTTGCTCCAATCGGCGTTGGCGGCGGCGGCCTTGAAGGTCTTGTCATCCGGCAGCGGATAGTTGCCGTCGGCATTCTGCAGCAGCATGTAGGTCATGTTGTTCTGCTTGGCATACGCATACTCGACGTAGCCGATGGTGCCGGGGATACGCTGGACGAAAGCCGCGACGCCTTCGTTGCCCTTGCCGCCCAAGCCGAGCGGCCACTGCACGGCGGCGCCCTCGCCGACTTTCTGTTTCCACTCGGGGCTGACCTTGGACAGGTAGTTGGTGAAAATAAAGGTCGTGCCCGAGCCGTCGGCGCGGCGCACCACGGCGATAGACTGATCCGGGAGAGAAAGCTTTGGGTTAAGCGCGGCGAGCGCCTTGTCGTTCCACTTGGTGATCTTGCCCAGGTAGATATCGGCCAGCAGCGCAGGCGTCAGGCGCATCTCGCCCGGCTTGACGCCGGCGATATTGACCACCAGCACTTCACCGCCGATCACCGCCGGAAACTGCATCAGGCCATTCTTGTCGAGCTCGGCCGGCGTCAGCGGCATGTCGGAAGCACCGAAATCCACGGTCTTGGCGGTGATCTGCTTGATGCCGCCGCCGGAACCGATGGACTGGTAATTGATCTTGTGACCCGTGGCTTTCTGATAGGCCTCCGCCCATTTACCGTAGATCGGCGCCGGGAAAGTAGCGCCGGCGCCGGTAATTTCGGCGGCTATGGCCGGAACCGCCGTTAGTGCCAGGGAGGCTGCCAGCAGCGGCAGAGCAAGCGATTTGAAGCATGTAAACATGGTCGTCTCCGTGTAATCATTCAGGCGCAATGTTATCCACCTTGGGACGCGGGCCCTGCAAGGGCGCCCCTGTCACCATCAGGTAGACTTCTTCCGCGATGTCGGTGACGTGATCGCCTGCGCGTTCCAGCCCTTTGGCGATAAACAGCAGTTGCGTCGCGTCCATGATCGAACCTGGATCCTGCCGCATCTGTTCCAGCAGATGCGCAAATAGTTTGCCGTAGATGCGATCCAGCTCGGCATCGCTGCTCCAGGCGACGTTTGCCTCCGCGGCATCGCGTTCCTGGTAGGCGCGCATTACCTGGCGCAGCATGGCGCCTACACGGTCGCTCATCCATCTGAACTGGGCGCCGATTTCCGCATCGACTTTCCTGCTCAGCGCTTGCGTCCGCTTGGCGGTATTTTTTGCGTAATCGGCCAGCCGCTCCAAATGGGCCGCAATGCGCCCGGCAGCCAGGATTTCGCGCAAATCGTCCGCCACCGCCTGCTGACGCGCCAGCACGATGGTCATATGGTGGTTGATCCGCTCCTGCAGACGATCGGCGGTCAGGTCGCTGGCCACCACTTCCTGCGCCAGTGCCCGGTCATCGTGCAACAGTGCCTGCATGGCACGCTCAAGTTCTACTTCAGCCTGGTCGGCAAGACGCTGAACTTCTTCGCGCAACAACAGCAAGTCCTGGTCGAAAATCGTAAGGATATGTTTTCCTGGCATGTTCTTGTTCCTTTTGTTCCTTGTGTGCGGTCAACCAAATCGACCGGTAATATAATCGGAAGTGCGTTTCATTGCTGGGTTGGTAAAAAGCATATCCGTGTCATTGAACTCAACCATTTCACCCAGATGCATGAAAGCGGTGAAATCGGAAACACGAGCGGCCTGTTGCATGTTGTGCGTGACGATCACGATGGTGTAGCGATTTTTTAACTCAACCAACAACTCCTCCACTTTTGCGGTGGCGATCGGGTCAAGCGCCGAACAGGGCTCGTCGAGCAGCAACACTTCCGGTTCCAGCGCGATGGCGCGGGCGATGACCAGACGCTGCTGCTGCCCGCCGGATAAACTCAGGCCGTTGCTGTCGAGTCTATCCTTGACCTCGTCCCACAGTGCGGCATTGCGCAACGCCCGCTCCACTGTTTCACCCAAGGTCTTTTTGTCGTTCACGCCCATAATGCGCAGGCCATAGGCCACGTTTTCGAAGATCGACTTGGGGAAGGGGTTGGGTTTCTGGAACACCATGCCGACGCGGCGGCGCAACAACGCCACCTTGACGGCACGGTCATAGATATCCTCGTTGTCGAGCAGCACTTTGCCCTCGATGCGGCAATTGTCCACCAGATCGTTCATGCGGTTGAAACAGCGCAGGAGCGTGGATTTTCCGCAGCCGCTGGGGCCGATAAAAGCGGTGACACGCTGCTTTGGAATTTTCACGCTCACATTCATCAGCGCCTGGGTCGCACCATAGT
>CAYHXK010000195.1:0-5473 GCA_964360125.1 uncultured Sterolibacterium sp. | reverse complement strand
CATAAAACCGAAAAAACTCATTTGCACCACCAGGGACACCAAGGGACACGAAGTCAAGGAGATGTTTTTCCTGGTGCAGCTTGGTGTCCCTTGGTGTCCTTGGTGGTGAATGAGTTTCCGAATCTGGGATTTTAGTCGAGAGGATCGGGAGAGAGAGTCTTTGCAATCGAGTTCGCAGGAGTTCAGGAATCCGCCTCGCCGCATCCTGCTGATATGCCCCCAGCGCATCGGCGACGTGCTGCTGGCCACCCCACTGGCCCGCTCCCTGAAACGCGCCTGGCCCGAGGCGAGACTCGACATGCTGGTGTTTCGCGGCGCCGAAGGGGCGCTGCAAGGCAACCCCGATATTGAGCAAGTCATCACCGTTCCGCGCCGCGCCACTCTCGGCGAAAAATTTGTACAGCTGCGCTCCTTGTGGCGCAGCTACGATCTGGCGCTGTCGCCCCTGCCCACCGACCGCGCGCGCCTGTATTGCTGGATCGCCGGCCGGCGGCGGATCGGCCTGCTCCAGCCCGGCACCGGGGAACGGCTCAAGGGGTTGTTGCTCAACCAGTGGGATTGGTTCGACGACCTCGATACCCATACCGTGGCGATGGGGCTGCGCCTGGCGGAGATGCTGGGGGTTGCGCCCTGCTTCGAAGTCGTGCCGCCGCGGATGCGCCCGGCGCGGCTGGATGGGCTGCTGGCGCCGCTTTCCGATCGGCCGTTCGCGGTGTTGCATGTCTATCCCAAGTTCAATTACAAAATGTGGCCGCGGGAGGCCTGGATCGCCCTGGCAAGCTGGCTCCTCACACAAGGAATGGGCGTGGCGTTCACCGGCGGCAACGAACCGGCCGAGCGGGCCTATGTCGACGCCATCGTCCGGCGCTTGCCGGCGGACGCATTGATATTGAACCTGGCCGGCAGCCTGTCGCTGGGCGAGACGGCCGCATTGATCCGGCGGGCACGGCTGTATGTCGGTCCGGACACGGCGGTGACGCATATTGCCGCCGCCACCGGGACCCCGACCATCGCCTTGTTCGGGCCGTCCAATCCGGTCAAGTGGGGTCCCTGGCCCAGCAGTTGGAGCAGTGCCGACAGCCCCTGGACGCGGCGCGGCAGCGGCAAGCAGGGCAACATCCATCTGCTGCAAGGTCCCGGCGAGTGCGTGCCCTGCCTGCTGGAAGGCTGCGAGCGCAACGTCGATAGCGGCAGCGAATGCCTGCGGTTGCTGAGTGTCGAAACGGTGATCCAGGCTGCCGCAACACTATTATCTGAAACGCGAACCCCAGAGGGTATGGTTATCCCCGATGGCACAGGCTGGAAGGACTGATGCCGGCAGGACGCGGCTAGCGCCGGCCCGCCAGATCAGGTCGAGAGTACGCGGTTTATCTTGGTGGGATGATGCACCAGCCGCTGCTTCAGCACCTGCAGGCCTTCACCCTTGAAATATACAAACTCGAAGCCGAGACGGAAGCAGGCACTCTCCCCCGAATACACCGCATACACCTGGCGCGCCCTGATTTCTATGATTTTCTGGCGCTCCCCCTTGTGCAAGGGGGGCGGCGCCAGCAAGACCATGACCTGGGAGGTTGTGAAAAGATTAACGTTGGTATGCATGCCGGTACCGACCAGCGACAGATCGTAGGTTCTGCCGTGGAAGGTGGGTCGGTGTTCCGCTTCGTCGAAAACCAAGGCGATTTTCCAGCGCACATGATATCGCTCGGCACTGCGGTTATTTTTATCGCTCATGTCATGTCTATCGGCTCAGGCATGCCTCCATCGAGGCCGCGCAATAGCCGATTATAGTGAATATGTATTTTACCTGCCGTGAAAAACCGCACAGGCATGCTGCCACGCCGCGTGGAGCGCGATAAGCGCGAGGATCGCGTGG
The DNA here is from genome assembly GCA_964360125.1 of uncultured Sterolibacterium sp. Taxonomy (GTDB): domain Bacteria; phylum Pseudomonadota; class Gammaproteobacteria; order Burkholderiales; family Rhodocyclaceae; genus JACRAR01. Next base: position 3,600 of record CAYHXK010000195.1, on the reverse strand, counting down.
AACGACCTGACGCCAGCTTAAGGCGCCGCGATTTACTTCCGGCTCCGCCCATATGATTGGTGTATATTTCGCGCAATTTGACCGGAGAGGGGTGTCAATGAATCTTCCGACTGCAAGCCTGCGGCCGTGGGTAAAAGGTTTCAAGAAACATCCGATCCTGCATGCGGACTGGCAATATCTTGACGTGGAGAAGGAGAAAAAATGAATCAGGCACATATCCCGCCGCTGCGTTACGCAGTATTGACAAGCCTGGCCCTGGGCTGGATCTGCCTGTCGCCATTGGCGCAGGCCGCTCCCGACCGGCCGCTGCTGCCGTTGCTGAGCGCGGCGCAAATCGCCGGCGGTTGCGCCGGCAGCATCGCCGACTTGCGCAGTCGCGTGGCCGCCCTGGAAAAGCTGCCGGAAGCCGCTGCGCGCGACCCGAAAGTACTATTCGCCCAGTGGAATGCGTTGTTGATCGCGCAGGAGGATTTCCAGGGACCGACGGAACTGTTGGGCGAAGTGTCGCCGGACAAGGCGGTGCGCGATGCGGCGGAACCCTGCATGGTCGAGTTCAGCAAGTATTCCTCCGACCTCTACCAGAATGAAAAGCTCTACAGCATGTTCAAGGCGGTCGAGCCGGCCGATGCCATCGACCGGAAACTCCGGCAGGACCTGTTGTGGGCCTTCGAAGACACCGGCGTTTCCCTGCCCGCCGAGAAGCGGGCGCGGATGAAAGCCATCCTCACCCGGCTGGAGGAACTCAGCCAGGCGTTTTCGCGGAATATCCGCGACAACAATCAGCGTCTGATTTTCAAGCCCGGCGAAGTGGCGGGGCTGCCGCCCGAGTATCTCGCCAAGGCCAAGCGCGACGACCAGGGCAACTACCTGCTCGGCTTCGCCTACCCCGAATACATCCCCTTCATGGAAAACGCCGACGACAGCGCGGCGCGGCGGCGCTATCAATTCGCCTTCACCAACCGCGGTAGCGCGAAAAACCTGGCGTTGCTCCAGGAAGCGATCGTCCTGCGCAAGGAAATGGCCGGTTTGTTCGGCTTGCCCAGCTTTGCCGACCATGTCATTCGTCGGCGCATGGCGCAAACGCCGCAAGCCGTGAACAAGTTTCTCGCGGAAGTCAGGACCGCGGTAAGCGCCAGCGAGAAAGCCGAGCTCAAGGAATTGGCGGCCTTCGAAGCCCAGTCCCTGGGCCGGAAAGACGCCAAACCCGCAAAGCCCGCCAAAGCCACCCTCCAGCGCTGGGACGTGCAGTACTGGCAGCAGAAACTGAAGCGCGCGCGTTTCGATATCGACCCCAATGAATTGCGCAAGTATTTTCCCGCCGATGCGGCGATAGCGTGGATATTGCATGTTTCCGGCATTCAATACGGGGTTGAATTCCAGCGCGTCGATGCGCCGGTGTGGCATCCGGAAGTGCAGTATTACGATGTGATCGACAGCAGGACCAAGCAACGCATTTCCGGCGCATACCTCGACATGTTCCCGCGCGACGGAAAGTTCAGCCATGCCGCCGCTTTCCCCGTGCGCGGCGCCAGCACCGCCGCCGGACGCACGCCGATCTCGGTGCTGGTGGCGAATTTCGACCGCAGCGGTTTCAATGGCGACGAGATGGAAACGCTCACCCACGAATTCGGTCACATCCTGCACGGCGTGCTCTCCGGCACCCGTTATGTTTCCCAGGCGGGCACCAGCACCGAGCGCGATTTCGTCGAGGCGCCCTCGCAGATGTATGAGGAATGGGCGCGCAACGAGGAGTCGCTGGCCCTGGTGTCGAACTTCTGCAACCAACCCTGTCCGAAGGTCGATGCCGCGCTGGCCAAAAAGCTCACCGCCGCCCACAACTTCGGGCGCGGCATCCGCTATGCGCGGCAACTGCTCTACGCCAGTTTCGACATGTCGATCTACGCCGCCCAGCCGGACGACCCGATGGCAGTATGGAAACGCATGGAAGGCAGGACCCCGCTCGGCTATGTGAAGAACTCGCAGTTTCCGGGTCAGTTCGGCCACGTCATGAGCGGCTACGGCGCCGGCTACTACGGCTACATGTGGTCGGAGGTGCTGGCGCTCGACATGCTCTCCGCCTTCCAGGGCAAGCTGCTGAATCCGGAAGTCGGCGCACGCTACCGCGAAAAAATCCTCAGCCGCGGCGGTGAACTCAGCGGGATGGAGCTGGTGCGCGGCTTTCTCGGCCGCGAACCGAACAGTAAGGCCTTTTTCGCCGAGATCGCCGGCAAGCGCCTGCAGTAAGCGGTAGCCGTTCGCCAGCACTGTGCACTCCGCCGAGGAATTGTCATGACCGCCTATAGCTTGCGGGCAACGAATGTTGACAGCAAAACCTAGCAGTGGGGAAAGTGGCGAGGGTTGTTCGCCGTGCAGAATTATTTTCCGCTGGCATCCTGCTGATCCATGAGCAAACCTATATCCCGATGTTCTTGCATTACCGGGTAATATTGCCGAAAATACGCGCGGCCTAGTCACCGTGTAGCTGCACGGTTAGCCGGTTTACGCAGGGGCGGCGGTGCGTACCGCCGCCGCAACTTTGGTCTGACGCGTTCTTCCTGTCATCGTCCAGCCGCATCCTGAAAGATATCATGCCGCGTATCCGTTCAAGCTCCGTCGTGTCGATCGTTTGCTGCGTGGCCATGCCATTGCCGGCAAGCCTGATCGCATCCTTCCCGGCCAGCGCCGTTGCTCCCGTCGACACGGTGGCGAAATCCGACCAGGGAGATCGACCCGATCCCGCCAAGGTTCTGCGCAATGCCTTCGAGGTCGCGGAAACCAGTTTCGATCCGCAAAGAATCAGCGACGTCTATTCGAACATCGTGAACGGTGCGATGTTCGATACGCCGCTCAGGTACGATTATCTGGCGCGCCCGATGAAGCTGATCCCTAACACCCTGACGGCGCTGCCGACGGTCTCCGCGGACGGATTGACCTATACATTTCATGTCAAACCGGGAACCTATTTCGACAATCACGAGGTGTTCGGCGGCAAGAAGCGCGAGCTGGTCGCCGCGGACTATGTGTACACCATCAAGCGCCTGTTCGATCCGAAACTCTCCGCGCCGCTGCTGGCCGAGGTCGAAGGCTATATCCTCGGATCGGAGGAGTATGTGGCGCGGGCGCGCCAGGCCAACCGGCTCGACTATGACGCGCCGCTGGCCGGCCTCCAGGCGCTGAATCGCTACACCTTCCAGGTCAGGCTGACCAAGCCGCTGACCACCTTCATCTACAACTTCGCCGATTGCCGGGTCGCCTGCGCGGTGGCGCGCGAAGTGGTGGAGCGCTACCAGGAAGACGTCGGTTCCCACCCGGTCGGCACCGGCGCCTATCGCCTGGCCTTCTGGAAACGTTCGTCGAAAATGGTGTTCGAGCCCAACCCGAATTATCGCGAGGAATATTTCCGGGGCGAGCCCGCGCCGGACGACCCGGAAGGGCAGGCGATCCTGAAGCGCCTGCAGGGCCGGCGCCTGCCGATGATCGGGCGCATCGAGGTGGATGTCATCGAGCAAGAGCAGCCACGCTGGCTGGCCTTCCTCAACCAGGAACACGATCTGCTGTGGCGCCTGCCCGAGGAGTATGCCTTCCAGGCGGTACCCAACA
>CAYHXK010000194.1:0-5533 GCA_964360125.1 uncultured Sterolibacterium sp. | reverse complement strand
GCCGATCGGCCAAACCGGGTAGGATGACTCCATTCTGAATGCCCATTGGATGCTCCCAGCCATGACCCTGCGCGCCTTGATCTTCGATGTGGATGGCACTCTCGCCAACACTGAACGCGACGGCCATCGTCCGGCTTTTAACCAGGCGTTTGCCGAAGTCGGCCTGCCCTGGCACTGGGACGAGACCTTTTACGGCTCCCTGCTGGATGTGGCGGGCGGCAAGGAGCGGATTCGCTACTATGCCGAAAAGTTCGATCCCGCCACCTGCAAACGGCCGGATTTCGAGGAATTGATTCAGCGCATGCATGAGCTCAAGACGCGCAACTACCAGCGCTTGCTCGTCTCCGGAGCGATACGCCTGCGGACAGACATCGGCCAGCTGATTTGCGATGCGCGCACCGAAGGCCTGCGGCTGGCAATCGCCTCCAGTTCCAAGCCGGAAAACGTGGTGGGTCTGCTCAAGGCCAACCTCGGCCCCAAGGCCGATACCTGGTTTGATGCGATCGCCTCGGGCGATGACGTCGCGGCCAAGAAACCCGCGCCGGACATCTATCTGTGGACCCTGAAAGCACTCGACCTGCCGGCGCGCGACTGCCTGACCGTGGAAGACTCCTCGCATGGGCTGGCTGCCAGCCTCGCGGCCGGCATTCCGACCGTGGTCATGGTCAGCGATTACACCACCAACGAAAACTTCGACGGCGCCCGCATGGTGCTGCCGCAGGCCGATAGCATCACGCTGGAGCAGATTCGGTTGTGGCACGCAACCGCCGGCCATCCCTAGCCCCCGCGGGGCATGTTGATCGCCCTCCAGGGAGGCAAGGTGCGAAAGGGCACTTTCGCCTGCGTCTCTGAGGAGTACTCGTCCCAAATTCCCAAGCCGGTTACTCGGGTATGAGAGTCCGTGGCCTTACTTCGCCAGGACTTTTATTCGTTTGTCCCCTACGCCGTTTTTTTTAGATTGCGCCGCAAGCATTGCAACGATGATTTGCAGGGACGGACTGGTTTCGATGATCGCTTTGAATTAGAGCTAATTACAAGCAGGTCTTCAAGTTACTCCGCATCAAGCCGTAGACATTTTTGGGTCTTATTCTTCAGGGGATGATTCACCAGGCTTCCCTGATACTTCATAATCCAAACCGGAATGACAGCCCCATCCGCAGTGACGCAGTGACGCGTGTAGATCAAGTACCGGTGGTCGTCAGACTAGACATCAACCGTCGTAATTCGTGGCAATGCCACTTTTTTTAATGAAGAGGGAGACTAGCAATGGAACTGAATACATGCGTGGAAGTCGGGCATCACATCAGGATGGCGCCTCTTGGCGGTTCACTAACCCTGATGGAAGACACGCTTGCACAACCAGTGTTGGTGGAGGAACGACTGCCGTTCGGCATCAGGATCGTGCGCAACGAGGAGGATCTGGACAAGGCGGTTTCCATACGCCACTCGGCCTATGGACGGCATATCCCGGCAGTAGCGGCACTGCTGGAGAAGGCGGAAACCGGCGACAGCGAGCCGGGGTCGGTGGTGTTGCTGGCGGAATCCAAGCTGGACGGCTCGCCTCTGGGCACCATGCGCATCCAGACCAACCGCTACAGCAAACTGGCGCTCGAACAGTCGGTGGAGTTGCCCGCATGGCTTCAAGGCAAGAGCCAGGCGGAAGCCACCCGGCTGGGCGTCACCAATAACCGCATGGGGCGGCTGGTCAAGACGGCGCTGTTCAAGGCTTACTATCAATACTGCGTACTGGAGGAAATCGATTGGATGGTGATAGCGGCCCGTTCGCCGCTGGATCGCCAGTACGAGGCGCTGCTGTTCCAGGATGTCTATCCTGGCAATGATTTTACTCCGATGCGCCATGTTGGAAATATCCCGCACCGGGTAATGTCGCTTTGTGTGGAGCTTGTTGAGCCAAATTGGGGTCAAGCCAAGCACCCGCTATTTGGCTTCTTTTTTCATACGAGCCATCCGGATATCGATCTGTGCGGGATCGGCCCCGAGTTTTTTACGGACAAGCACTATTTTTCCCCGGATTCCGCAAGAAAGAATTAAAGTGCGGGAAAGATGGCGGTAGAATTGCGGCATGCAGGGGCCGTTCTTCTATCGCCATTGTTTCGGGTAAACATGGAAAGCATGCAGCGATTATTTAGCTCAAATTTCAGTGCCGCAGTCGATGCATTTCTATACGGGTTTTCCGTGTATGGCGTCCCGGTTGTCATTGGCCTGGCGTCGCTGGCGGCGCTGGCCCTGTTGCCGAATCAGTACCAGTTGGAGGGCGCCAGTCCGCTAGAACTGAGTACTTTGGAAGAGGGCTGGCGGTCCTTGACGCCGCCCCAGGCCTACAGGCAGCTGACCGGCAAACCTGCCGTCCCCTACGAAAATACGCGCTTGTCCGAGGCGCCGTTCTGGTTCAGCTTCGTGGTGCCGGCGAGCGACCAGCCGGCGATGGTGGAGCTGCCCTCCCGCCATGCGGTGGAAGCCGCGTGCTGGCGTGCGGACGACTTTCGTCCACTGGGCTTTGCCAGCCGCAGTAAAACAGAAGGCGCCATGCAGGTGGCCAAGACCGGGTTTGCGCTGGAATTTGGGCGACTCCCCTCGTCCCTCCGGGTGCTGTGCCGCGCCAGCCACACCGGCCCGGCGCATATCTCGGCGACACTGAGCTCGATGGAGCAGTTCCAGTTGTCGGAACTGAAGTATCACCGCAACTCGGGTCTGCTCGACGGCGGGCTGATCGTGCTCTCGCTGTTCGTGTTGCTGACCGCGCTCATCAGCCGTGAGTGGCTGTACGTACTGTTCGCCGCCTGGCTGGTCGCCAACCTGCGCCTGGCTGCAATTTCCGCCGGCTGGGATACGCAGTGGCTGGAACGCTCAATCCCTCCGGATTGGTTGATTCCGCTGCGCAAGCTCACTACGTCCGCATATTACGTCCTGACCATCACGCTGTTCAGCAGACTGTTTTTCGAAGATTTGAAAAAGGAAAAATACATCCTTCTATTGCGCATCGATCAGTGGTCCTGCCTGCCCTTGCTGCTGGCGGCCATCGCTATCCCCTATGAAAACTTCCTGCCCCTGCTGTGGGTATTGACTGCCTACACGGTCGCAGTGATCGTCTTTCTGCTGATCCGCATCCTGATCGTGACGCATTCCAAGGTGGCGATGTGGTATGGCGCGGGGCTGGCCATCGCACTTCTGGCCAGCCTCAACGAAGTCCTGGCAGCGGCTTTGGACTATCGCAGCCTCATCGGCAACGTCAATAGCGTTACGGCCGCCCTGGCATCGAGCCTGCTGGCGGCGCTGGCCATTGCCGAACAGATACGCCAGGAGCGGCTAGGGCGGAAAAAAGCGCAAGACGAGTTGCGCAGCACCTACGAAGCCATTCCGATCGGGCTGTTTTCGCTGGATGAACAGGGCCGGATCGTCCAGGCCAACCCCGCCTACAAAAAAATGCTGGGGCGGAATGCGGCAGAGTCCGCGCACTGGGGTGGCGGCTTCGAAGCGGATGCCTGGGTGCGCCTGAAGGCCCTGGTCAACACTTCGTCCGGCGAGGAACTGGAGCTGAAAGGTTATGGCAGCGGCGAGGGGCGGCAACGCAACTTTTTAGTCAAGGCGACCCGGGAGAAGGGAAGAATCGAAGGCTCGTTGCAGGACATCACCATGCGCGTCGAGGCGAATGCCAAGCTGCGTTTCCTGGTCGACCATGACCCATTGACCGGCATCTTCAACCGACGCGGCATCGAAAAGGCCTTCGATGCGGCAAATCTTTCATTGGTTGACGGCAAAGCGATGGCGCTGGCTTATCTGGACCTGGATCGATTCAAGCTGATCAACGACTTGTTTGGACATGTGGCGGGGGACATGGTGTTGCGGCATGTCTGCAAGCGCATCAACAAGATACTGCTTGAAGGACAAGTGCTCGGGCGCATCGGCGGTGACGAGTTCGTGATTATTTTTCCGGGGGGAGCGATTGAGTTAGCTGCCGAAGTATGCCGAAATATTATCGAGGGAATCTCAGCCGAGCCTTTTGCAGTGGGCGGGCGGGCGTTTCAGGTGAAGTGCTCGATAGGCCTGGTTGAAACCGTCCGAGGAACCAGGGAAGACGATGCGATTTCGCTGGCGGACCGCGCCTGTCGCGAAGCCAAGAGCGGGCACGAGGGCAATCTGGTGATATACCGGCAGGATATGTCGGTATTTACCGAGCACACCGAAGAATTGCGGCTGATCCAGCGCCTCGACGTACATCAGCCGGAGGGCCTGATGCTGATGATGCAGCCCATCATGTCGCTGCGCGATCCCTATGGATCGCTCAACTTCGAAGTGCTGCTGCGCATGCGGGACAAGGACAATTCCATCGTGCCCGCCTGGAAAATAATTTCAGCGGCGGAACGCAATGGACGCATCGCCACCATCGACAAATGGGTGCTGACGACCACGCTGGAATGGCTCAGCACCCATGCCGCACATCTTCACAATTCAAGCTATGTGTCGGTAAATTTGAGTGGCGGCTCGCTTAATGATGAGAATTTCATCGAGGACGCGTTTGCCATCCTGGCGCAATTTGGTTCCACGGTGGAGCGGGTCTGCATTGAAATCACCGAGAGTGTGGCGCTTCACGATCTTTCCAATACGCGGCATTTCATTGACGGCATCAGGAAATACGGGGCGAAACTCGCCTTGGACGATTTCGGCGCCGGTTACACTTCCTTCTCCTATCTCAGGAGCCTGCCGGCGGATGCAGTCAAGATCGACGGCGCCTATGTCAAGGACTTGCTGGCCCATCCGTCCAATTATGCGATTGTCCAGGCTATTGTTGATCTGACCCGCAATTTAGGCATGCAAAGCATTGCCGAATGGGTAGAGGACGTCGCCACTCTTGAAGCGCTGGCGGAAATGGGCGTGGATTATGTGCAGGGGTATGTCATATCGCGGCCGCTGACGCCGGAAAGGATGCTTTTGGCCAGTTCCGCTGGAGACTGCGTTGAGGAGGAGGGCACGACCAGATTCATTCGGGACTCGTTGAACGCCATCATTACTCGGGCCGACCAGTTGGATCGCGATCGTTTGCGGTTTCATTGAATGCCTGCGGGGAGTGAATTGATTGGGTGCTGGCAAAATCCTTCTCACTTGAGTTGTCTGTCGAGTAACAGCTTGAATTCCTCAACCGACACCGGCATGGGAAAAGCTAACCCTGGCCGTAGACGCAACCTGCAGTAGCCAGTAAGTCGCGCTGTTCTGGGGTTTCCACCCCTTCCGCGATCACTTTCATGCCAAACTTGTGCGCCATGGCGATCATGGCTTCGCATATCACCAAATCATGCAAGGGGAACCCGCCATGAACCAGAAAAAAGCCCGTAGCTGCCTGCTCGTGCCGGTACTGATCCCCTTGCTGGGAGGCTGTGCGGTCGTTGCCGTTGCCGATGCGGCGGTAACTGTGACGGCAACCGCAGTTAAAGTGGGGGCCAAAGTCGTCGGGGCCGCTGTTGTTAACGGTGTCGTATTTTCGTAGAAACCCGGCGGCGATGAATTTTCAGTGTAG
>CAYHXK010000193.1:3240-5547 GCA_964360125.1 uncultured Sterolibacterium sp. | reverse complement strand
GCCCATGTTCCACTTCATCCCGAAGCCCAATCCGCCGGCATAGGTGGGGCGCGAGACCATCGGCCAGGCGGTGGATTCCTCGGCAATGGTCAGGGTATCCGGGTGGTCGCGATACACCGCCTCGTTGAGACCGCGCAGGAACTGCATGGCGGCGAGGTTTTCGCGCCCGCCGTGGGGATTGGGGACCCACTCGCCTTCCTTGCGGCCGTAGTCGAGGTAGAGCATCGAAGCCACGCCGTCGACGCGCAGGCCGTCGATATGGTACTGGTCGAGCCAGAACAGGGCGCTGGACATCAGGAAGGCGCGCACCTCGTTGCGGCTGTAGTTGAAGATGGCGCTGTTCCATTCGGGATGGTAACCCTGGCGCGGATCGGCATGCTCGAACAGGTAGGTGCCATCGAAGTAAGCCAGACCGTGTTCGTCGCTGGGAAAGTGCGACGGCACCCAGTCGAGAATCACGCCGATCCCTGCCCGATGCAGGTGATCGACCAAGGCCATGAAATCCTGCGGCGTGCCTTGCCGCGAGGAGGGGGCAAAATAACCGGTGGTCTGGTAACCCCAGGAACCGAAGAATGGGTGCTCCGTGACCGGCAGCAGTTCGACATGGGTGAAGCCCAGTTCGCGCACATGATCCGCCAGCAGCGGCGCGAGCTCCAGGTAGCTGAGGGAACGGTTGCCCTCTTCGGGTACCCGTCGCCATGAGCCCAGGTGCACTTCGTAGATCGACATCGGCGCATCCAGCGCGTTGGCTGCCCGGCGGTGCGCCATCCATTCGCCGTCGTTCCAGGTGTAAGCCAGATCCCAGACGCGGGAACCGGTGCGTGGCGGCACTTCACTGAACATCCCATAGGGATCGGCCTTGTCGACCTGGTAGTGCTGGCCGCGTGCGGCGATGTGATATTTGTAGCATTCGCCATTGCCAATGGCCGGGACAAAGCCTTCCCACACCCCTGAACCATCCGGCCGAGATTTCAATGGCCGGGACGACTTGTCCCAGCCATTGAAATCGCCGATGACCGAAACGGCTGCGGCGTTCGGCGCCCACACCGCGAAGTGCACGCCATCTACCCCGTCGCGGGTGGTGAGATGGGCGCCAAGCTTTTCGGCAAGACGGGCATGGGTTCCCTCCTTGAACAGGAAGATGTCGTGCTCGGTGAGCAAGCCGGGACTGACGGGCTGGCCGGTTGTTTGCTGCATGGCGGTGTTTTTCATCGGAATGATTCCTGACTGTATTTTGGATTCTGCGCGCAGTGCAGGCTGGCACGCAAGCGATAGAAGCGCGACATGGATTGAGTGGCGCCCAAATGTGGGCTCTGTGGCAGTTGCAAATGAAGAAAACGACGCATATTCTGTTTTGCCCTGCATGCCCCGGCACGCAGTTCAGGAAGAGTTATCGAGCACCACAACAGAGACCTGGATCGAACTGGAATCAAGTGAATTCAAGCACGACAAAGCCACGCTTCGTAGATTGTCCGGCCTGCGGCAAGCCGGTTGCCTGGACGGGAGACAATCCTTACCGGCCGTTCTGTTCGCAGCGCTGCAAGGGCATCGATCTGGGCGCCTGGGCAGCGGAGGAATATCGTGTTCCGGTACAGGACGAGCAGTCTTTGGATACGGCCGAGCCGGACTAGCGCTCGCTGCCGATCAAACGCGCCATGCCGCGCGGATCGCGGCGATGCCGTGGGCGCCGGCGTTCCATGCGGACTGCATGTCGTCAAGCGCGAGTCCGCCGATGGCATACACCGGCAGCGGCGTGCCGGCGACCAGTGCCGACCAGGCTTGCCAGCCGATGCCCGCCCGTCCGGGGTGGCTGGCGGTTTCGTTGACCGGCCCGAGCACCACGAAATCCAGGCCCAGCCGCGCGGCCTGCGCCAGTTCCCGGGCATCATGGCAGGAGGCGGCGACCAGCGGGAAATTCGGCCGAGCTCCCAGCGCCATTAATTGCCGTGCCGTCAGGTGCAGGCCGTCGGCGCCGGCTTGCTGCGCCAGAGCCGCATCGGCATTGATCAGCACGCGGGCGCCGAAGCGCCGGCAGAGCGCGATGGCAGCCAGGCAGAAGGCGGCTTTTTGCGCTGCGGGCAAATCCGGCTCGCGCAATTGCACCAGCCGCAAGCCGCGCTCCAGCGCCCGCTGCAGTGCGGCGAGTTGGGCGTCGATGCCGATGGCGGCGGCGTGGCTGATGGCATAGAAATCCGGCAGGGCCAGCGCCGCCAGCGCCGGCGCGTTGGCCGGCAGCATCGGCGTGACGCTGGCGCCCCCGGCCTGCTGCCATTCGAGCGCGTCGTGCTGCAGGTCGCGCAACTCGCC
>CAYHXK010000193.1:0-3140 GCA_964360125.1 uncultured Sterolibacterium sp. | reverse complement strand
AGCAGAAAAGCCCCGTCGTCGCGGAGGATGACGGCGGCGGCGACCTCGATGATTTTTTTCAAGGCTTGCGCGGCTGGCCAGCGACTCTAGCTGCTGCTTGGCCGCTGTGCCGTCCAGCAAAGTCGCGCGCGAATTGCCACGCCACTCGGCCGCTGCGCGAACTGCGCATGAGCGTCCATTGCAGCGCTTCCGCCCGCGCCGCTTCGATCTGGCTGTCGCTCAGACCGAATTCGCGCAGCCAGTGATTGCAAATGGCCAGATAGTGCTCCTGGTCGAAAGGGTAGAACGACAGCCACAGGCCGAAGCGTTCCGACAGGGAGATTTTTTCCTCGACGGTTTCGCCGGGGTGGATTTCGCCGCCGACATGCTTGGCTTCGAGGTTCTCGTCCATGTATTCCGGCATCAGGTGGCGCCGGTTGGAGGTGGCGTAAATCAGCAGGTTTTCCGGCATGCCGGCGATGGAGCCGTCGAGCACGCTTTTCAGCGCCTTGTAGCCGGGCTCGCTGGCTTCGAAGGAGAGGTCGTCGCAGAAAATGATGAAGCGTTCCGGACGGTCGGCAATCAGGTCGACGATTTCCGGCAAATCGATCAAGTCGTGTTTATCCACCTCGATCAGGCGCAGACCCTTGGCCGCATAGCGGTCGAGCACGCCCTTGACCAGCGAGGACTTGCCGGTGCCGCGCGCGCCGGTGAGCAGGACATTATTGGCGCTGTTGCCGGCGAGGAACTGGCGGGTGTTCTGTTCTATGCGCGTCTTTTGCTCGTCGATGCCGCATAAATCCTTGAGGCGAATGCGATGCGGCTTGGGAACCGCCCGCAAGTAACCTCGGCCATTGCGCTTGAGCCAGCGGAAGGCCACCGCGGCTCCCCAGTCGGGCGCGGCGGCGGGAGCGGGCAGCAGGGTTTCGATGCGCGCCAGGAGCGCTTCGGCGCGGACGAGAAAAAGGGCAAGATCGGTCTTTGGTTCGGTCGCCATGAGGTAAGCTTGCGGACTCGTTAACTTGTGAACGCCGAACTTTATCAGAATCATGCCGCGCATTCTTACTGCCTTGATCTTTGCTACCTTGCTTGCCGGCTGCGCCGTGCAGCCAGCCGTTGCGCCACAGGCGCAAGGTATCCCCGCCGCCTGCCCGGTATGTCCGGTGTGCCCGGTGTGTCCCGTGCCGGAAATTCCCAAGCCGCCCGCCAAGCCCTTCGAAGCGGCGCGCTGGGAAGATTTGCCGGGCTGGCCGGGATCCGATGCCAATGGAGCCAACGGGTCCAATGGACTGCTCCCTTCCTTCCGTGCCTTCCTGGCCTCTTGCGACGCCTTGAAGAACCGGGAACTGTGGCGCGAAACCTGCGCCAGCGCCCAGGCGCTTGAAACCCAAAGCAACCATGCCTTGCGCAACTGGTTCGAAACCCAATTGCAGCCATGGCAGCTGGTCAATCCGGACGGCAGCCGCGAGGGCCTGGTGACCGGTTATTACGAACCGCTGCTGAAAGGCAGCCGCACCCGCCAGCATCCTTACCTGGCGCCGATTTACGGCATTCCCGATGACCTGATCGATGTGGAGCTGAGCGAGGTTAATCCGGACCTCAAGCACATGCGCCTGCGCGGACGGATCGAAGGCCGCAAACTGGTTCCCTATTATTCCCGCGCCGACTGGAACAAACAGGAAGCGCGCCGCAAGGACGGCGTGCTGCTATGGGCGGATGACGCGTTCGACGTGTTCTTCATGCAGATTCAGGGTTCGGGCCAGGTGCAACTCGACGATGGCAGCAGGGTCAGGGTGGGCTATGCCGATCAGAATGGCCACCCATACCGTTCAATCGGCCGCTGGCTGATCGACCGGGGCGAGTTGAAACTCGAGCAGGCCTCGATGCAGGGCATCAAGGCCTGGGCCAAGGCGCATCCCAAGCGTGCGCAGGAACTGTTGGATGCCAATCCCAGCTATGTCTTTTTCCGCGAACTGGCTATCGGTGGCGCCGGGCCGCCCGGCGCGCTCGGCGTGCCGCTCACGGAGGAGCGCAGCATCGCCGTGGATCCCCGCTTCACGCCGCTGGGCGCGCCGGTCTGGCTGTCCACCACTTACCCGAACAGTGGGCAAGCACTAACTCGCCTGATGCTGGCGCAGGACACCGGCGGCGCCATCCGCGGCCCGGTGCGCGCCGATTTCTATTGGGGTTCGGGCAACGAGGCGGGCATATTCGCCGGCAGGATGCGCCAGAAAGGGCAGATGTGGGCACTGCTGCCGCGCACTTACACGCCGGCACCGAAATGATGCAGCAGAACACAAGATTGCACCTGTATTGTGCATACTGCTGAGGCAGCGTCTTGGCGGGATTTATAAGCCAATGATTCAAAAGCACGTGTGTCTTAGGCGCGCTTTTTGCTCAATGCCACCGATTAGTGCAACTGGAGCCCCAATATGGATAATCTGAAATACGCCAACGATGCCCTGTTCATTCTGCTCGGCGCCATCATGATCCTGGCGATGCATGCCGGTTTCGCCTTTCTCGAACTGGGCACGGTGCGCAAGAAAAACCAGATCAACGCGTTGGTCAAGATCCTGGTCGACTTTTCGGTATCGACCCTGGCGTATTTCTTCATCGGTTACAGCATCGCTTACGGTGTGAATTTTTTTGCCGGCGCCGAGACCCTGGCGCAGAAGCACGGTTTCGAACTGGTCAAGTTCTTTTTCCTGCTGACCTTCGCAGCGGCGGTTCCCGCCATCGTTTCCGGCGGTATTGCGGAACGCGCCAAGTTCAATCCGCAACTTGCCGCCACTTTTCTGCTGGTCGGTTTCATCTACCCGCTGTTCGAAGGCATCGCCTGGAATCAGGCGTATGGCGTGCAGGCCTGGCTGAAAGCGGCATTCGGCGAAGAGTTCCACGACTTCGCCGGTTCCGTGGTGGTGCATGCGGTGGGTGGCTGGATCGGCCTGGCGGCGGTGCTGCTGCTGGGCGCGCGGCGCGGCCGCTACCACAAGGACGGCGGCGTCTCGGCGCATCCGCCCTCCAGTATTCCCTTCCTGGCGCTGGGCGCATGGATACTCACGGTGGGCTGGTTCGGCTTCAACGTGATGAGCGCGCAGACGCTGGACAAGATCTCCGGTCTGGTGGCGATGAATTCGCTGATGGCCATGGTCGGCGGCACC
>CAYHXK010000192.1:0-5562 GCA_964360125.1 uncultured Sterolibacterium sp. | reverse complement strand
AAGCGCAGCTTGGCCCAGATCACTGCCGCACCGGAAAAGATGCCGTTACAGTCACTCAAGAAAAGCAAGACGAACCAGCGATACTGTATGTAATTACAGTATGCTGCCCTGGTTACACGACCGGGTTGGGCTTGTCCCATGGATGCCGTCGCCAAACGCGCCACGCCAAAACCGCAGTGCTATCGACGCCGGCAGCACGACCGCACGCTGCTCTACCGCACCGTGCAGACCCATCTGGCGACTTGGCTGGAGCGCCACCACGACGCGCCGGGGAGGAGCGCGCCGGCACTGATCGAACGCGAATTCCGCCGCTACCTCGAATGCGGCATTCTGGCTCACGGCTTCGCCCGCGCCCGCTGCATCGACTGCGGACACGATTTCCTCATCGCCTTTTCCTGCAAGGGTCGCGGGGTGTGCCCTTCGTGCACCACCCGCCGCATGGTTGAAACTGCTGCGCATCTGGTCGACCACGTCATCCCGCGCCTGCCGGTGCGCCAGTGGGTACTGTCTGTACCGAAACGCCTGCGCTATTACCTGGATGAACCGGCCATGCTGAACGCAGCGCTGCACATTTTTCTGCACGCGGTCGAGCAGAGCCTGCGACTATGCAGTCCGGGCGCGACCGCCGAGTCCCGTATCGGTGCCGTGGTCTTCATCCACCGCTTTGGCGGGCTGCTCAATCCGCATCTGGCTCTGCATTTCCTTCGGTCACATTTTCATGCGATCGTGGTCGACGGCGTTTTTGCGGCGGGGAGTGAGTCTGCCGAAGGGGTGTGCTTTACCGAAGCCCGCCTCGACCCGAACGCGCTGGAGAAAATCCACGCCCAGGTGCGCAAACGGCTGCTCAGCGCGTTTGTCCGGCGCGGTCTGATCGAGAAGGATGAGGCCCAGACCATGCGCTCCTGGGAACATGGCGGCGGCTTCTCGCTCGATGCCGGCGTGCGCATCGAAGGTAACGACCGCCAGGGACTGGAGCGTCTGCTTCGGTACTGCGCACGCCCCGCTTTTGCGCTGGAGCGGCTGCGACAGATCGATGCCGAGCACCTGGTGTATGAGAGCATCAAACCAGGGCCGGGCGGCAGTGTCAGCCTGATCCTGACGCCCATGGAACTCCTCGACCGCCTGGCGGCGTTGATTCCGCCACCGCGCCGGCATCGGCATCGCTACTACGGGGTGCTGGCACCGAACTCGCCACAGCGAGAAGCGGTCACGGCCCTGGCGGCGGAAGTTGAGGCAGCAGCGGATATTCCCCACGCCGCCGGGTCACCGGTCGGTGAATCGCTCGTCGGTCAGGCGGCGCGATATGCCTGGGCCTTGCTACTGGCTCGCATCTATGAGGTTTTCCCGCTGCAGTGTCCGAAGTGCGGGAGTGAGATGCGCATCATCGCGTTCATCATCGAAGCCCAGGTGGTGCGGGAAATCCTGACGCACCTCGGCGAGCCGACTTCCCCGCCCCGCATGGCGCCCGCGCGAGGTCCGCCACTTTGGGAGGCGGCCATGACGGGGCAGAGCAGCAATGATCCGCTGCCCCAGCCTGAACCCGCCTACGAATTCGATCAGCGCATTGCCTGGTAAGTCTGTGCCAGTGCCGAAGCGAGCTGCCTGGATGGGCTCGCTATGGACGCTTGTGCCTGTGACAATCAAAATGGCCAAGTACCGCCATTTTGATTGTCACAGGCACAGATCAAGCCACAGTTCCGACTGCAAACAGGGTCGCTCTACTGGAATTTGACGATTGACTACGACTACCAAACCCGGAGATACTCTCAAATGTGCGATTGAATTTCCTATCCTTCTGCGCGTGCGGAGCGGGCGTGAAACGGTGAGAGCTCTTTCCGAGCAACTCGGCCAGATGTGCTGAATACGGGATATCGGTTACGCCAAATTGCCTCTGGCACTATTGTGCTGTGACAAGTTATACGTGTAAGATCGCGTCGGTATAAATCCAATAACACAAGGAGGAATCATGAAATTGCGTCCAATGGCTAAGGCTCTTCTGCTGGCTTTCCCCGCCGTCATGGTGATTAGCGCGGCGGGCGTTGTCGGCGCCCAGGAGCAGTCGGCGAAGTCGGGCAACGAAGGCAATCGCGTCGTCGTGACCGCGACGAAACGCGAGGCATCGTTGCAGGATGTGCCGTTCTCGATCAACGCGCAGACCGCCGAGGACATCCAGCGCTCCGGCGCGGTAACGATCGAGGACCTGTCGCGCAACGTCGCCGGCCTCGCCATCCAGAATCTGGGGCCTGGACAAAGCCAGGTGGCGATCCGTGGCGTTTCCTCCGGGCAAATTGTCCGCGACCAACCCGGCGTCAAGGAACAAGTCGGCGTCTATCTCGATGAATCGGCGATTTCGATGTCGCTGTTTACTCCCGACCTTGATTTGTTTGATCTTAACCGTGTAGAGACACTGCGCGGCCCGCAAGGCACGCTCTTTGGCGCCGGCAGCATTGGCGGCACGATACGCTATATCACCAATGCAGCGAAGCTGGGCGTCACCGAAGGCGCCGTCGAAGCTAACTTAAACAAAATTACCGACGGCAGCAGCGGCGGTGGCATAAAGGCTGCGGTGAATGCGCCCCTGAGCGACACTGCGGCCGTGCGCGTGGTCGGCTATGCCACCCGCTTCGGCGGTTGGGTAGACGCGCTCGGCCCCGGCGGCGGCAAAGATGTGAATAGCGGCGCACGCGAAGGCGGTCGAGTGGCCTTTACTCTCCAGCCGACGAAGGACGTAACGATCACCCCGCGGCTGGTCTACCAGAAGGTCACCGCAGACGGGTTCAACCGTCAGGAGGCCTTTAACCTGTACGCCAACCCGTTCACCACAACGGTACCGCCGGTGACTTTCCAGGGTCGCCAGCAATACCTGTTGCAGCGCGAGAAGTTCGAAGACAAGACGACGATCGCCGACACGACGATCAAAGTCGGGTTCGGTCGTTGGGATTTGACATCGGTGACCTCCTACATTGACCGCAGCATCCTGGTCAGCCGCGATGCCAGCGCGCTGACCGGTTCGGTCTCGGTCGATCTCGGCTTTCCGAGTGCAGGCGTGCTGCTGCCCTCGCGCCTCAACGACACCACCGACCTCAAGAGCTTCACGCAAGAACTGCGCTTGAGTTCGAGCGGCAAGGGCCCCCTGCAATGGCTGGTCGGCGCCTTCTATGCCGACACCGACCGCACCTACCATCAGCGCCTGCCGACGCCGGGCTACGACGCCTATACCAACGCGACGCTCGGCGCCGGCACGGTCGCAGCCACGGCCAATGGCTTCGGCCCGGATTCACCCTACAACGCCGATCTGCCCTACAAGTTGAAGCAGACCGCGCTGTTCGGCGAAGTCAGCTATGACATAACCAACCAACTGACGGCGACGGCGGGCGGGCGTTACTACGATTACAAGGAAGAACGCCGCTTCACGTCGGGCGGCCTGTTCTCCGACGGCAACAACCAGTTCGACAGCACCAAATCAAACGGCTTCAACCCGCGCTTGCTGTTTGCCTACAAGGCGTCCGACAGCGTGACTTTAAATGCCCAGGCTGCGCGCGGTTTCCGCCTCGGCGGCGTCAATGATCCGCTCAATGTGCCGCTGTGTACGCTTGCTGACCGCGCCGTTTTTGGCGGCTATCAGCGTTTCAGCGACGAATCGCTGTGGAACTACGAGGCCGGCATGAAAATGCAGACGCGTGGCCTGAGCTTCAACGCGGCGACTTTCTATACCCAGATGAAGGATCTACAGGTCACGCTGGATGCAGGCTCCTGCTCGTCGCGCGTGGTGTTCAACGTGCCGAAGGCGCATTCAGCCGGCGTCGAACTGGAGATGACGCTGCGACCGGCCGACGGCCTCGAGTTCGGGCTTTCCGGCATCGCGGTGAAATCGGTGTACGATTCGACAGTCGTCGATGGCGCCGGGAAAGTAATCGGTGGCATTCGAGACGGCAACCGCCTGCCCTCGGTGCCGAAGGTGCAGCTCACCGCCAGTGTCACCTACAACTTCAGCCTGGCCGGACATGAATCCTATGTCAGCGCCTCGGTGCAACAGGTTGGCAGCCGCTACACGCAGCCCTCGGACCAGGAGAACAACCCGCGCACCTTCGTGGCTAACCTGCCTTTCCTGGGCGCCCCGGCGAGTGCGGCAACGACACTGAATCTTGAGTTGCCCAGCTATCGCATCGTCAATCTCAATGCTGGAATGGACTTCGAGCGCGGACTCTCGGCGATCTTCTACATCAACAACCTGACCGACGAGAAGGCGCTGCTTTCCTTCGACCGGGAACGGGGCGGTCGCGCGCGGCTCGGCTTCGCCACCAACCAGCCGCGCACCATCGGCATGACACTGCGCAAGTCTTTCTAAGGCAACATCTCAACGCCGCCGCTGGCCACAACCGGCCTGCGGCGGCGTGGTGCGTGGTGCGTGTTTACGCCACGCCATACACGGCCTGCGCCGCCGCCAGCTCGCGGCGCACCGCAGTGCGCAACGCAGGCGGCGCCAAAACTTCCACCCCGGCGCCGTGACGCAGGATGTCCATCACCAGCTCGGTGGGGTTGGAGTAGGGCAGTTCCAGCAGGTAATGGCCGTCTGTCTCGGTGTGTGATTTCTGTAACGGATGCCATTGCTCGGCGGCAACCCAGCGGGCGCTTTGTGGCGTGAAGCGCAGCTTGGCCCAGATCACTGCCGCACCGGAAAAGATGCCGTTACAGTCACTCAAGAAAAGCAAGACGAACCAGCGATACTGTATGTAATTACAGTATGCTGCCCTGGTTACACGACCGGGTTGGGCTTGTCCCATGGATGCCGTCGCCAAACGCGCCACGCCAAAACCGCAGTGCTATCGACGCCGGCAGCACGACCGCACGCTGCTCTACCGCACCGTGCAGACCCATCTGGCGACTTGGCTGGAGCGCCACCACGACGCGCCGGGGAGGAGCGCGCCGGCACTGATCGAACGCGAATTCCGCCGCTACCTCGAATGCGGCATTCTGGCTCACGGCTTCGCCCGCGCCCGCTGCATCGACTGCGGACACGATTTCCTCATCGCCTTTTCCTGCAAGGGTCGCGGGGTGTGCCCTTCGTGCACCACCCGCCGCATGGTTGAAACTGCTGCGCATCTGGTCGACCACGTCATCCCGCGCCTGCCGGTGCGCCAGTGGGTACTGTCTGTACCGAAACGCCTGCGCTATTACCTGGATGAACCGGCCATGCTGAACGCAGCGCTGCACATTTTTCTGCACGCGGTCGAGCAGAGCCTGCGACTATGCAGTCCGGGCGCGACCGCCGAGTCCCGTATCGGTGCCGTGGTCTTCATCCACCGCTTTGGCGGGCTGCTCAATCCGCATCTGGCTCTGCATTTCCTTCGGTCACATTTTCATGCGATCGTGGTCGACGGCGTTTTTGCGGCGGGGAGTGAGTCTGCCGAAGGGGTGTGCTTTACCGAAGCCCGCCTCGACCCGAACGCGCTGGAGAAAATCCACGCCCAGGTGCGCAAACGGCTGCTCAGCGCGTTTGTCCGGCGCGTGTTAACGGTGTCGCATTTCCGCAGAAATATGGCGGCGTTACTTTTTCAGGCC
>CAYHXK010000191.1:0-5582 GCA_964360125.1 uncultured Sterolibacterium sp. | reverse complement strand
TCGCAATTGGTAGGAGCAACAAACCACAATGTAGGAGGATCGGTCTTGTGATCTTCACGCTCATCCAACAGATAGCCGCCAACCTTGTTTTCAAAGCACTGCTTAATTTCGCTGCGCGTTACATTATGTTTTTCCTTGAGTTTGGCAAGGATTGCGGTGGAAATTATAAGGGGGCGCATGGAAGGACTGTATATACATTCTTATCTGGCGTCAACTATCGACAAACCCTTTATGATAGCTAATATTCCTTTAGGCAGTATATACAGTATCGTCTTATAATCGCTATTTTTAAGCGTTTAGCCGTATTCCGATCTGGCCGTGATGGTAACGGGTGCTCGTCAGCAACAATTGAATGTTTTTTCGTTGGAGTAATCAAGCATGGTGACGAATCACGGTTTCAAGTATCGCGGGTTTCTGTTGCATAGCGACCCGATGCCGATGGCTGATGGCCGTTTTGGTTCGCAAGCAATGATCGGAAATGAAGAGGGCGCGAGCCACGGTGAAAGGATGTTCCCGGCGCTCGACTATTTCAAGACCGAGGGAGAGGCCGTCGCGCATGCCAAGGCATGGGGCGTTCGTTGGGTCAATAACGAGCTCGATTAAATCTGGGGGGAAAACCCTATGTTCTTCACCGCAGATCAAGTTCGAAGGCTTAACGAACAAGAGCTGGTCGAGTTCTTGAATCATCGCATTTCTGAATCGACAGGCGTAATCGATTACAAGCTCGAAGTGTTTGGAGGCAACAAGCCGGAACGTGCGACTACAGAGTTGTTGAAAGACGTTTCCGCGTTCGCTAATGCTGAGGGCGGCCATCTGCTGATAGGAATGAACGAGCCGACCCGGGAAGGCGACGGCGCGGCCTTCCTTGTGGGTATCGATGCCGGTGAGCAGGTCGCAACACAGATCGAGCAGCGATGCGCCGATTGCATTGACCCCCGAATACCCGGGCTGATTGCTCGCGCGATTGCTCTGTAGAACGGTAAGAGTGCTGTGGTTGTTCACATCCCGCCCAGCCCGTCCCGGCCGCACATGGTGGTGTACGAAGGCACGAAGACCAGAACGTTTTACATACGTCACAGCGAAAAGGCGCAACCTATGAAGACCTCGGAAGTACGCCAAGCCGTGCTAAGTGCGGCGGCGGGAAATCAGAACGCCATTGAATATGCGCTCAACCAAGAAGATCGATATAAAGATCTGTATAAACTCATGGCCGTGGGGCGATGCGCTTTGATTGTCCATGCAACTCCGCTGGTCCCGGTTGAGGTCTTGTGGAATGTGACCGGCGATGAATGGCGCCAAGTAATCGATGGTTATCATCGCCAGCGGCCCGGAATCAATATTCGCGGCAATCACCGGCTACCCTCCGTCGAGGGGATTGTGAGTCTCAACAGTGTTGAGAATGACCCAGGGATGATTTTGGAGGTCCATCGCACCGGTTACATTGGCGCCGTGCTGCATGTGCCCCCTCAGCCCAATCCCGCAAAAGTAATCAGCCCGTATTTCTGGGATTCACATGCTCAGTTCTTTTCGGCATTCGGTGACGTTTGCGACGAGGCGGTGCAGACGGCACGCTCCGACAGCCCGTATTTACTTCAGGCAACAATCACGAACGCAGCAGGGGCGGTTTTTGAGCATGGCAACGCTCTGCGAGAAGCGCTTTCGAAACCGCTCCAACGTTCCGAGCTTCGGTTCCCTTATCTGCGACGCGACAGTGGACAGAGCTTCGTGGAGGCAGTGGCGCCTTGGACGCAGATCTTCTTTAACGCCTTTGGGGTCGACTACAGAAAGTAGTACGCCGAAGCAGACATTCGTTGGTTGGTGAGTTCGGTCATCATTGACCGACTGCTAAGGCCGAAGTGCAGGCTTCCGAAACAGTATGTTTCAGGGGCAGTTCATTGCTGGAAGCAGTTGGTCAGTAACCCGATTTTGTAGCGCACCCATCTTATTCTTCTGACCGATTTCATCGGTCAATTCCGAACCCTCTATTTCTTTGCCACCCGCTTTTTGGGTGCCGGCTTGGCCGGTGCGGCGGTTTTGGCCGTAGTGGTTTTCTTGGTTTTAGCGGCAGGCGTTTTTGCCGGCTTGGCCGCCGGGGCTTCAGCAGCGGCTTTCTCAGGTTTAGCGACTGCACCCGGCTTGGCCACCTTCGGCGCGCGCGGTTCGAATTCGAAACCGACCTTGCCGTCGCCGCCGCGCACCAGGTAGGCGGAGAACTTGCGTTTGGTGCGGGACGAGATGAAGCCTTTCAGTAGCTCGGTCTTGCCGGTGGCGAGCAGTTTTTGCATTTGCGCGCGCTCGACCGGCTGCTGCAGGATGATCTTGCCGGAACGGAAATCGCAGCTCTTGGCGGGGCCGACCGCTTTCTCGCAGACGTAGGCCATGCCGTTCTCGAAGATGCGGGCGCCGCACTTGGGGCAGGCGCCGAGGGTTTCCTGGGCGCTGAAATCGACTTCCTCACCCTCGCCCTCGTTGCTCTGGCCGAAGTCGAACTCCGGTTGCAGCTCGGCGTTGAGCTTGATGATGGCGGCGAAAGGCCGCCCCATCTTGCTGCGGAAGCCTTGCAGCGGGCCGACCACGCGCTGGGTCAGCAATTCCTCGACTTCCTCCGGCTCGTACTGGCGGCTGGCGACGACTTTCCACAAGGCGAACTCGCAGGACTTGCACTGGAATTTCTTGTAGTTCTCCTGGATCACCCCGCCGCACTTCGGACAAGGCGTTTTCAGCGTGCTGAAAGCTTCATCGGGGATCTCGCCGTGCTTGATGCGCTCGACCATCTCCTGGGTCTGGCCGACGATGTGGTCCATGAAGTCGTTGCGCGCCAGTTCGCCGTGCTCCATCTGCCGCAGCTTGTATTCCCAGTTGCCGGTGAGTTCCGGCGAGCGCAGTTCGTCTACGCCGAGCTTGGACAGGGCGAACAGCAGCGAGAAGGCCTTCGCCGTCGGTTGCAGTTCGCGGCCGTTGCGGTGCACGTATTCTTCGTAGATCAGGCCCTCGATGGTGGCGGCGCGGGTAGCCGGGGTGCCCAGGCCGCGCGCCGCCATGGCTTCGCGCAACTCCTCGTCCTCCACCAGCTTGCCGGCGCCTTCCATGGCGGAGAGCAGGGTGGCTTCGTTGAAGCGCGGCGGCGGCTTGGTCTGGTTGGGCTTGACCGCGACATCGTTGGCCCAGACGCGCTCGTTCTTGTCGACCGGGACGAGGCTGGGCGTCTCGTCTTCCGCCTGCGCCTCCTTGCCATACACGGCCAGCCAGCCGGCCGACACCAGCACCTTGCCCTCGGTCTTGAAGGGTTCCTGTTCGACGCGGGTGATGCGCGTCGTGACGTTGTATTCGGCGGCCGGATAGAAGATGGCGAGGAAGCGCTTGGCGACCAGGTCGTAGAGTTTCTGTTCGGGTTCCGACAGGCTTTTCGGCACTTGCGCGGTGGGGATGATGGCGAAGTGGTCGCTGATCTTGGCGTTGTTGAAAATGCGCTTGTTCGGATGCACCCAGCCGTTTTTCAGGATCAGTCCGGCGAACGGCGCATAGTAAGACCCAACGGTCTCGCCCAGGCTTTGCAGGGTCTCCTTGACGTTGGGGATGTAATCCTCGGGCAGGCAGCGCGAATCGGTACGCGGGTAGGTCAGCACCTTGTGTTTTTCGTACAGCGCCTGCGCCAGCCCCAGCGTCGACTTGGCGGAGAAGCCGAAGCGGCCGTTGGCTTCGCGCTGCAAGGAGGTCAGGTCGAACAATTGCGGCGGCAGTTGCGTCGTCGGCTTGCTTTCTTCCTCGACGCTGCCCGGCTTGCCCAGGCATTTTTTCCGCAAGGCTTCGGCCTTGGCGACCTCCCAGAGACGCTCGGCGCGGGCATGCTCGTCGCTGTCGGCGCCGGACGGCTTCTTGAATTTTTCGTCGAACCAGCGGCCGCGATAAGTGCCGGCGACGGCGCCGAATTCGGCCTCGACTTCCCAATAGTCGCGCGCCACGAACTTGCGGATTTTTTCTTCGCGCTCCACCAGGACCGCCAGCGTCGGCGTCTGCACGCGGCCGACCGGGGTCTTGTGGAAGCCGCCGCTCTTCGAGTTGAAGGCGGTCATGGCGCGCGTGCCGTTGATGCCGATCAGCCAGTCGGCTTCGGAACGGCAGCGCGCGGCGTCGGCCAGCGGCCGCATTTCTTCGTCGCTGCGCAGATGGGCGAAGCCTTCGCGGATCGCGCCCTGGGTCATCGATTGCAGCCACAGGCGGCGCACCGGCTTGTCGGTCTTGGCGTGCTGCGCCACGTAGCGGAAAATCAGTTCGCCCTCGCGCCCGGCGTCGCAGGCGTTGACCAGGCCGCCGACATCCTTGCGCTTGATCAGGCGGGTGAGCAGTTTCAGCCGTTCCGCGGTTTTTTCGATCGGGTTCAGCGCGAAGTGCGGGGGGATCACCGGCAGGTGGGCGAACGACCATTTGCCGCGCTTGACCTCGTATTCCTCGGGAACCGTCAGTTCCAGCAGGTGGCCGATGGCCGAGGAGAGGACGTAGTCGTCGCTTTCGAAGTACTCGCCCTGCTTGGTGAAGCCGCCCAGCGCCTTGGCGATGTCCTGGGCGACGGAGGGTTTCTCGGCGATGATTAATTGTTTACTCATGCACTTGGTTGGCTATAAGACAGGCGAAGCGGCGCATGATAAGCGCGTCGAGTGGCAACTGGCAAGGCGCAATTGTTGTATTGGCTGAGATAAGGGGCACTGGCGTTAGTGCACGTAGGGCAATTCGTCGTCTGCGGAGAGGAGTTCTTCGAGCAGCAAAGTGTCCAGCGATTCGTGTCTGCGCCACAGCACCATCAGTACGATGATCTTCAGCTTGTCCAGCGAGACGTGCGTTTCCCGCAGCACCATGGCGCGTTCGATGATCATCTCGCGCAGCACCGGGTCTATGGCGTCGGCATTTTCCAGGAAACACAGGAAGCCGCGACATTCCGCCGGCAGTTTGGCCAGCTCGGCGGCGCAGTAGAGACGCAGCGAGCGCGAGCCGGCGGCGAGGCGGCTATCGTCGGCGAGCGACTCGAGGCCGGCCAGCCACTCCAGCGCCGCGGAGATGTCCTCCTGCTCGAAGCCGATGGCGGAGAGCTTGCGGGCGAGCACCGAGGATTCCGGGCAGGCGCCGGGCTGGTTGTAGGTTTCGAAGAGGTAAACGAGGATGTCGAACATGGTGTCGGGAAAGAAAGGTTGGCGATACTATAAGGCTTTTAGCCGATCCGCGTTATTTGTTGCGTTGTACGCGCTGATAGCGGCCGCCGGGCAAATTGGCGACATGTCCATCCAGCTCAAGTTGCAACAGCATGGCAAGAAGCGCATCGGGCGTCAAGCCGGCCCGCCCGGCGAGGCTGTCGATATCGCAAGGGTCGTGGCCCAGCGCGGTCAGCAACTGGGTAGTGGCGTCGTCGCTGGGCGCGGCCGTGGCGACAGGGTTCCCGGCTGAAGCTGGCGCCGCCGTGGTTTTCCAGCCGAGCTCCTCCAGCACGTCTTGTGCCGATTCGACCAGCTTGGCGCCCTGCTTGATGAGCTGGTGGCAGCCCTTGGACAGCGGCGAGTGGATCGAGCCGGGGACGGCGAATACGTCGCGTC
>CAYHXK010000190.1:0-5597 GCA_964360125.1 uncultured Sterolibacterium sp. | reverse complement strand
GGTGCGCCGACTGGCCGCAATGCTACGGCCAGAACCTGCGCCAGGCGCAGCAGGGCAGCGCGGCCAAGGTTGTCAAAAGCGCCGCCGAGAGCGCCGCCACGGTAGGGGCGCGGATGGTGCATCGGGTGCTTGCCGTCGCCGCGCTGTTATTGATCATCGTCATGGCGCTGGCCTGTTTCACCGCCCAGCCGGTGTTGCGGCGCGCCGGCTGGATGACGCTGCTGCTCCTGGCGCTGGCGATATTCCTGGCGGTGCTCGGACGCTGGAGCAGTGGCGCACGCGTGCCTGCGATCTCGATAGGCAACCTGCTGGGCGGCTTCGCGATGCTGGCGCTGTGTTGGCGGCTGCGGCAGGAAGTGAGCAAAGCGGCGGAATCCGCGACCGCCACTGGGACTGCCACTGGGGCTGCCAGGCAATCCGGCCAACACCGGTTGCAGGCCTGGGCCTGGCTGGGGGTGGGCGTACTGCTCTGCCAGATCGCGCTGGGCGGCCTGGTCAGTGCCGGCTATGCCAGCCTGAGCTGCATCGGCTTGCCCGACTGCGGCGGGGGCGTGGGTGTCTCCACCGTCATTTCACCGGCATCGCTCGATCCCTGGCGCGAACCGGCATTCCCCGCAACCGCAAAGCCGCCGGCGAATCCTGCGGGGGCGGCGGCCCACATGGCGCACCGTTACGGCACGCTGGCATCCCTGCTGGTGCTGCTGCCGCTGGGCCTGGCGGCGTTGCGTAGCGGCCGGCGACGGGCGGGATGGCTATTATTCTCGCTGCTCGTCGTCCAGAGCTACCTGGGCCTGCTGCTGGTCGCCCTGTCCTTGCCGCTGGCGGGCGCGCTGGCGCACAACCTGATCGGCGCCTTGCTGCTGGCGGTGGTGTTCAGTTTGGTTTGAGCGGCTTACGCTAGCCTGCGCACTAGATTACGCATCGGCCTGGGTACAGGTTTGGCTTGGGGAGGGTGAGGCAAGCAAACGCCAGCGCCAGTCGCCGGTTTCGGGACTTTCGGATTAATCTGTACTGAATCACACGCGCTTCACCAGCGCCTCGAACTTATGCAGCGGCAGCGGGCGGCTGAATAAGTACCCCTGATAGGTATAGCAGCCCCGACTGGCGAGAAAATCTTTCTGTGCCTGGATTTCCACGCCCTCGGCGATGACCGTCAGTCCCAGACTCTCGGCCAGTGCGATGACCATTTTTGAAATTGCGGCATCATTGGGGTCGATCAGGATGTCCCGGACGAATCCCTGGTCGATTTTCAATTGATCCAGCGGCAGACGCTTCAAATAAGAGAGCGACGAATAACCGGTGCCAAAGTCATCCAGCGAAAAGCCCACCCCTCGCGCTTTCAGTGCGGTCATCTTGACGATGGTATTTTCCACATCGGACACCAGCAGGCTCTCGGTGAGTTCCAGTTTGAGCCGTTGCGGGTTTGCGCCGGAACTGTCCAGTACCGCCAGCACTTCATCGACAAAATTGGCCTGGTGCAACTGCTTGGCACTGACATTCACCGCCAGGGAGAGATGCGCCATATGCGGCTGGGCGGCCCATATTGCCAGTTGAGTACAGGCGGTTTCCAGAACCCAGCGGCCCAGTGGCAGGATCAAGCCGGTCTCCTCGGCGATGGGAATGAATTCAAGGGGGGATACCAGTCCGCGGCGCGGATGCTGCCAGCGCAACAGCGCCTCGGCGCCTGTCATGCGGCCATCACCGACCACTTGCGGTTGGTAGTACAGCATGAACTGCTGTTGCGACAAGGCATTGCGCATGTCGACCTCCATGGCGGCACGGTCCGACACGGCGGCTTGCATCTGCGGATCGAAGAAGCGCAGGGTGTTGCGACCGGCTGTCTTGGACTGGTACATGGCCAGATCGGCCTGCTTCATCAGTTCTTCGATGGAGTTGTGGTGGCCGCTGAACAGGGTCAAGCCGATGCTCGGAGTGCTTCGGTTTTCATACCCGGCAAGCAGGTAGGGCTGATTCAGCGTGGCGATGATCTTCTCGCCGACGGCTTCGCCCTGCTTGGCGGCATCTTCCTGAAACTCGCTCAGATCTTCCAACATCACCACGAACTCGTCGCCGCCCAGTCGCGCCACGGTATCTCCCTCGCGCACGCAGGTGACCAGCCGTTGCGCGACTTGTTGCAGCAGCAGGTCGCCCTTTTCATGCCCCAGGGTGTCGTTGAGCGTCTTGAAGTTGTCGAGGTCAATCAACATGAGGGCGCCCTGACGTTTGTTGCGGGCGCTGGCGACCAGCGCCTGATGCAGGCGGTCCATCAGGAGACGGCGATTGGGCAACTGGGTCAGCGGGTCGTAGAAGGCCAGATGCTTGATCTCGTCCTCGGCGACTTTGCGCGCAGTGATGTCGGTATGCGTGCCGACGTAGTGGGTGACGGTTCCGTCGTGCGATGTCACCGCAGTGATGGTGAGCCAGTCGGGATACACCTCGCCGTTCTTGCGCCGGTTCCAGATCTCACCTTGCCAGCCCCCGGTACGCTGGATGCTATTCCACATCTGGGCGTAAAAGGCCGCATTGTGGCGGCCTGATTGCAACAACCGCGGCGTCTGGCCCATGGCTTCCTCGGCGGTATAGCCCGTGGATTCCTGTAAGGCGCGGTTGACCTGCAGAATGACGCTATTGGCATCCGTGATCATCATGCCTTGCTGTGATTCAAAGGCGATGGCGGCGATGCGGAGTTGCTTGTCGCTGCGCTGCTGGGCATCCACCATGGCGTTGAATGCCAGCGCCACCTCCTCGACTTCGCGCGGACCCTCGACTTCCACCCTGACGCCGTAGTCTCCGCCTTGGACGGCGCGCGCGGCGCTTTCCAGTTCGGCAACTGGCAGGGAGATCCAACGTGCGATAAGGATTGCTATAAGAATCAGCAAGAAAATTACGATCAGCGCAACAACCGAGGCAGTCATTGCCCGCTGTTTGGCGGCGGCGTAAACCTGGGATGCCGGTAAGCCTACGAAGGCAATCCATCCCGTTTCAGGCATCGGTTGCACGGAATAGTAACGTAACACACCGTCTGACCCACGACTTTCGAATTCGCCATCCCGCACCTCGAGGATCCGCCGGGCTGCGTCGGTTTTGGGTTGGGTGCCGATCATGCCTTCCGGGTCACTATTGCGCCAGATCAATATTCCGTCTTCACTGAAGAATCCGTAGCGGCTGTCGCCTGGCAGGAAATTGGCGGGAATATTCGGATCGAAGGACTGCAGGTCGAGGGGCAGGCGGATCGTCCCGATCATTTCCTGGCGCGCGTTCCAGATCGGGTTGGCAATGATGGAGACCCACTTCCCGGTGATCGGGCCGATATGCGGTCGTGCGACGATGAAGTTTTTTTCCTTGATGATCTTCTGGAACCATGCGTCATCTTTCATGCTGACCGGCTTGCCGCCGGGCAATGGTACTGCCGAGCAGATCGACAGGCCTTGCATATCGGTGTACACGATATTGGCATAGCCCGGATTCAGGCTATGCAAGTCCATCAGGGCCGGGTCGCAGTTTTTCGGGTCGACTGTTTGGACCAGGGGACGGCTTGCCAGTCGCTCGAGAATCAGGCGCGCATTGGCGATCTTGCCCCCGGTGTTGCTGACCATGGTGCTGCCCAGCGTGCGCAGCGTGGCCTTGGCATGGGCGATGGTCTGCTGCATGTCGATATAAATGCCGATGCCGACGGCACCCACGAGGGGGACGGAAACCGCCAGGACCAGCAACAGAAGATGGGTACGTATCGACGCGGAATTCGGACGTGCACCCGTAGAGAGATTGTGGGCTGCTTGCATCAAGAGATGGAGAAACGCCGGCGCAAGGGGAATGCTCCGTTCAGCGTCCTGCCATGGTTGATGAGGTTCTCGGGGATGTTATGGGTATTCCTGGAGCGCGCTGCTGCTTTTAACTGCATAAATACTCAATTTGAGTTAATCTCGGGAACAACCGGCGTCGCCGGATATTCAGTGGCTTAATGGCGATCGTCCAGACTGTCTGAGTGCCGTAAAGCGTCAGGCAAGCGGCGACCCGGAATATGCTAAGTCGAGGCGCGATTATGCCAAATAAAATGGGCTACGTAAAATGTATCAAATTAGATAATTTTGATATCGAATAAACTCAGTTCATCCTTGCACTCGACCCGAAACCGCAGCAGCAGAAAATCCAAATTCGACAGGCAGTAAATTGACAAGCGAGATTTTCCAGTCCGAAAATATTTCATCCGACAGGAGAAGGCCATGAACATCGCCAAACTGCAACCCGCGAACAGCCAGGTTCAGCCCATGCCGACGGACATCGCCCGCGTGGTCATCAGGATCGGCCGCAGGCGCAGGTGGGCGGCTTCGAGCAAGGCCGCGTCGCGCGCCTAGCCATCGTCGGCAGCCGCCGGCCAACAACTCTCGCGGATTTCATAACATAACTATACTTATGACGTAACGCCGTCGCTTTTCAGCGTTTCAGACTTGAATCCGCCCTCGACGAATCGGTAGTGCAACTGACCTGTGCGCACCTGTATTGAAAGGCCCGACCAATGAGGATCGTCATGCGGTTTTGTGCCTCCGCGATGGCGATGGGTCTGGTATCGCCCGGTGTTGCCAGCGAACTCCACTCGTATCTCGGTGGTTTGCATGCCACTGCGCGTTCAGAGCCCACCTATTCCTTGGCTTTGGAGTATCGCCGACCATTCGGCGACCACCTGTCCGGCAGCTTTACCTGGCTCAATGAAGGGCACCTTCCAAGTCATCATCGCGATGGCCAGGCGATCCAGCTTTGGTGGCATACCGCACGGGTCGATCGCGGTCCGATTTTTCAGGTCGGGCTCGGACCCTATCGGTATTTTGATACCACCGTTGCTTCAAATGCGGAAGGGTACGCCAACGTGCATGGATGGGGGCTGGTCGCCAGTGCGGCTGCCACATGGCAGATAGGCGCAAGGTGGCTCGCTTCGCTGAGAATTAACCGGGTGCACGTGCATAACAGCTTTGGGTCAACCGGCGTGGTTGCGGGAATGGGTTACCGTTTCGAATCCACCAGCGATGACGCCGCCGGAGCATGGACGACGAGCCGTGCGGCGGCTCCCGGTCGCTGGGAGATCGATGCAATGCTGGGCGCAGCTGTGGTGAACAGTTTCCATTCAAATGCTGATCTTGCCAGGGCCATCGGTTTACGCGTGCGCATGACCGACCATCTAGCCGGCAGCCTTACTTACCTCAGCGAGGGCGACGTCCAGCGAGGACGGAGAACTGGTTTCTCCCCGCAAATCTGGCTAGCAGACAATCTCACTAACCGTCTCTCGGTGGGTGTTGGTATCGGCCCCCATCTTGCCATTCGCAAGTTTCGTGAGTCAGACGGGAGAAGTGCCTCGGCCGTGTCGGCCCTGATTTCGATTGCCGCAGCCTATGCCATTACGCCCGAGTGGATTGGGCGACTCTTCTGGAACCGCGTTGAAACGCGCTATGACCGGGATAGCGACGTCGTGATGTTTGCGCTGGGATATCGGTTTTGAATTGCAGACGAGTGCAACCCATCCAGAGCGCCGCTTGACCACTTAAGCTTTGCTGCGGCTGGTCTTTCTTCGAAGCCAATTCACCAGATCGTCGAGATAGGAGTAG
>CAYHXK010000189.1:0-5696 GCA_964360125.1 uncultured Sterolibacterium sp. | reverse complement strand
CCTCTTCCTTTGGCTCATCGACCCCCCCGGAGGCTCCCTCGGCCGCCTCTTCGGCGATGCCGCCGCCCATTTCGACCAGGCCTGCGGCTTCGTTCGTAACCACGGGCTTGGTCGCCAGGTGCCAGGTGAAGCCCAGGAACAGTGCCAGCGCCATCGCCGGCAGCAGCGCTACGAATCCCTGCTTCGCAATCACTCCAGTACTGATGCCCAGGTTGCGCGAGCCCTTCAAAGCGCCGATCAGGCCCGGCAATACCCGGTGGCTGATCGCATCGCGCATCTTTTCGTTGGCCGCCGGCAGGTCGACGTGCCGCTCCTCCATCGGCAGTGGCGGCGCCAGGTGCGGCTTCCACTTGGCGACGATGATCACGTAACCGATATATAGGCTGGCCAGCATGATGCCCGGGAAGAAGGCACCAGCGTAGAGCTGCACTACCGATACACCCGCCGTGGCGCCATAGACGATCAGCAGCACCGAGGGCGGGATAAGGATGCCCAGACAGCCGCCGGCGGTGATCACGCCGGCCGAAAGCCGCACGTCATAACCCGACTTGAGCATGGCCGGCAAGGCCAGCAGTCCCATCAGCGTCACCACGGCGCCGACGATGCCGGTGGCGGTGGCGAATATCGCGCAGGTCACCACGGTCGCCACGGCCAGCGATCCCGGGATCCTGGCCATGGCCAGGTGCAGGCTCTTGAACAGTTTCTCGATCAGGTTGGCGCGCTCCACCAGGTAGCCCATGAAGACGAACAGCGGGATCGAGATCAACACGTCGTTGGACATCACCGAATAGGCCCGCTGCACCATCAGGTCGAGCGTTTGCTGCACCGCCAGATCGGGGTTCCGGCTGTGGAAGGCAAACCAGGCGAACATCATACCCATGCCCATCAGGGTGAAGGCGGTGGGGAAGCCCAGCATGATGGCGACGACGATCAATGCCAGCATCAAGAGGCCCAGATGGCCGTTGGTCATTTGCGAGGGCGCCGGCATCAGCACGAACACGCTGATGACCACCAGGGTCAGGATAGCCAGGCCAAAATATATCTCTTTTCTCACTTCTGCGTCCCTTCCTGAGCAATCACCAGCGCATCGAGCTTGGCGATGTCTTCATCCTTGACATGCACCATGTCTTTCAGCTTGTCGACGTCCACTTCCTCGACGTCCTCCTCGCGCGTGGGCCACGCACCTTGTTTCAGGCAGATCACGCAGCGGAGGATTTCGACGATGCCCTGGATCAGCAGCAAGGTGCCCGCCAGCGGGATGATGGTCTTGAACGGATATATCGGCGGGCCGTCGGAGGTGATATTGGAGATCTCGTGGATGGCCCAGGATTCGGCGGCATAGAAGTAACCGGCATAGGCGAGGGCAAACACCCCCGGTATGAAGAACAGGATATAGAGCGTGAGATCGAGCCCGGCTTGCAGCCTGGGCGGGAAGAAACCGTAGAGCACGTCGCCGCGCACATGGCCGTTCTTGGACAAGGTGTAGGCGCCGGCCATCATGAACATCGAGCCGTACATCATGATCATGGTGTCGAAGGCCCAGGGGTGCGGGTGGTCGAGCACATAGCGCGAAAACACCTCCCAGGAGATCAGCAGCGTCAAGGCCATGATCAGCCAGGAAAAGGTGTGCCCGATCCAGGTGCTGACCTTGTCGACGAAAAGAAATAATTTCTGCATGTTTTGGGATGCTCAAAAAAATCAACCATCCGGAATTGGCCCGGATGGTCGATGAATGCTGCGAAAATTCCTCAGGCCTTCTTGGGAGCGGCCTTCTTGGCGCCGAAGAAATGATTCATGGCCATGCGACGGCTAACGTAGACGTCCTGGTCCCATTTGACCGCGCGCTCGGCGAAGACTTTTTGCGATTCGGCGATTTCCTTGAACAAGGGGTTTTCCGCCGATTTTTTTTCCACTATCGCGCTCCACAGCGTGAGTTGGTCCTGCAACACCGCATCCGGGGTCTTGTAGAACTTGACCTTGTCCTTGGTCTGCAGCTCGATGTAGTCCTTGGAATAACGGTCTATCGCCTTCCATGACATGTCGGCGGACGCGGCTTCCACGGCGCCGGCGATGATCGCTTTCATTTTCGCCGGCAGCGCATCGTACTTCGGCTTGTTGAACATGATCTCGAAGGTCTCGGCGCTCTGGTGGTAGCTTTGCAGCATGCACACCTTGGAGACGTCGGCGAAGCCGAGCAGGCGGTCGGAAGTGGCGTTGTTGAACTCGGCCGCATCGAGCAGGCCGCGGTCCATGGCCGGGACGATCTCGCCGCCGGGAAGTGCATTCACCGCGGCGCCCATGGCGGTGAACAGATCGATCGCCAGGCCGTTGGTGCGGAACTTGAGGCCCTTGAAATCCGCCGTCTTGGTCACGGGCTTCTTGAACCAGCCCAGCGGCTGGGTTGCCATCGGCCCGTAGAGGAAGGATTGCACGGTGGTGATGCCGATCGATGCATACAGCTTTGCCAGCAGTTCCTGGCCGCCGCCATACTTGTGCCAGGACAACAGCATGTTGGCGTCCATGCCGAAGGCCGGGCCGGAATTCCACAGGGCCAGCGCATTCTGTTTGCCGTAGTGGTAGCCCAGGACGCCGTGGCCGCCGTCCAGCGTGCCCTTGGACACCGCTTCCAGCAGCCCGAACGCCGGCACCACCGCGCCCGCGGGCAGCACTTCGATCTTGAGATCGCCGCCGGTCATGTCGTTCACCTTCTTGGCGAAGTCGAGGGCGTATTCGTGGAATATGTCCTTGGACGGCCAGGTGCTCTGCCAGCGCATGCTGATCGGGCCGGCTTGCGCCGAGGCGATCATCGGGAAACCCGCTATCGCCGCGCCTGCGGTACCGGTTGTTGCTGCCTTGAGAAACTTTCTGCGGGAAGCAACCTTGGACTCCTGGGTTGCCGCCTTTTCCTTCGAATTATTCTGCTCACTCATTTAAGTCTCCTCCGTCAAAGTAATATTTCGGAATGTCCGGTAGAAGTCTATTCCTCCAGACACATCCGCGCACACTCCCCATATACAACTCCACTCAACCACCTGCATTGCCAACACTAACTTTGTACATCACTCCCCGCTTCAATTCAAGGGTAACGTGCATCAATAACCTGCGATTCCACTATCCAAGCGACGCTGCCGGATTCGAGCCAGTCGATATTGCATAGATCCAAGGTCAATGCGTCGGCATGACAAATGTGTTGCCGCTATCCATGCCGGACGGCCAGCGGGCGGTCACCGTCTTCAGCCTGGTGTAGAAGCGCACGCCTTCCTGACCGTGCATCGCATGGTCGCCGAACAGCGAGCGCTTCCAGCCGCCGAAGCTGTGGAAAGCCATGGGTACCGGGATCGGCACGTTGATGCCGACCATGCCGACCTGGATGTGACGGGCGAATTCGCGGGCGGCATGGCCATTGCGCGTAAAGATGGCGGCGCCGTTGCCATACTCATGGGCGTTGATCAGCTTCACGGCATGATGAAAGTCCGCTACGCGCACCACGCACAGCACCGGGCCGAAGATCTCTTCCTGGTAGATGCGCATCGTTGGCGTCACCTTGTCGAACAGGCAGCCGCCGAGAAAGAAGCCGTTTTCATGGCCGGCGACCTTGAAGTTGCGGCCGTCGACCACCAGCTCGGCGCCTTCGCTCACGCCGAGGTCGACATAACTTTTAACCTTGTCGTAGTGCTGACGGGTCACCAGCGGCCCCATCTCCGCCTCGGGCCAGGTGCCCGGTCCGATCTTCAGGCTGCGTGCGCGTTCGGCCAGACGCTGCACCAGCACCTCGGCAACTTCTCCCACCGCCACCACCACCGAGATTGCCATGCAGCGCTCGCCGGCGGAACCATAGGCGGCGCCGACCAGGTTATCCACCGTCTGGTCGAGATCGGCATCGGGCATCACCACCATGTGGTTCTTGGCGCCGCCGAGCGCCTGGACGCGCTTGCCATGGGCGGCGCCGGTGGAATAGATATATTCGGCGATCGGCGTCGAGCCGACAAAACTCACCGTCGCCACGCGCGGGTCGGTGAGCAGGGTGTCGACCGCTATCTTGTCGCCATTGA
This sequence comes from uncultured Sterolibacterium sp., assembly GCA_964360125.1. Lineage (GTDB taxonomy): Bacteria > Pseudomonadota > Gammaproteobacteria > Burkholderiales > Rhodocyclaceae > JACRAR01. The sequence goes on along the minus strand of CAYHXK010000189.1, from coordinate 1,644 downwards.
CGACGTTGAATACTCCCGCCGGCAAGCCCGCCTCATGCAGCAACTCGGCCAGCCGCAGGCTGGTGGAGGGGTCGCGTTCCGAGGGCTTCAGGATGAAGGTGTTGCCGCAGGCAAGCGCCACCGGGAACATCCACATCGGCACCATCGCCGGAAAATTGAACGGCGTGATCCCCGCGCAGACGCCCAGTGCCTGGCGCATCGACCAACTGTCGATGCCGGCGCCGATCTGCTCGGAAAATTCGCCTTTGAGCAAATGGGGAATGCCGCAGGCGAATTCGACGACTTCGAGGCCGCGCGTCAGTTCGCCCTTGGCGTCGGAGAATACCTTGCCGTGCTCATGGGTGATCAGCGCCGAGATTTCGTCGGCGTGACGCTCGATCAATTCCTTGAACTTGAACAGGATGCGGGCGCGGCGCAGCGGCGGCGTGGCCGCCCATTTCGGAAAGGCGGCCTGGGCCGCGGCGATGGCCTGTTCCATCTCGTCTCGACTCGCCAAAGGTGCGCGTGCCCGGATTGCCCCAGTCGCGGGTTCGAAAACCTCTCCCCAGCGCCCGCTCTTGCCCATGACATGGGCGCCACCGACAAAATGAGACAGATCCTTCACGGCCAAACCCGCATCATTAGTGGAATTCATATTGCCCCGCGCCTTCCTTAACCAGCACAAAACCAGATCATCCGATCCGCTCGCTTGAGTCTCGTTCATAATACTGAACGACATCCCTGTATCTGCACGTAGAATAAGTCTGAGTTCGCAGCGAAGTCAAGCATCTGCATCGAAAATTTGTCACCGAACTCTGGTTAACGAAAGCACGCCGTCAGGTTCCGACAGGTGTGCAGACAGCGACTTCCGCGGCATAGCCGGAAATCGATTATCCGGATGCTGGATCGCCACGTTTCCGCAAGTATAGTTTGCGCATTTCCTCCAGCAACCCGAAGGTCAAGGCGAGGGGAATGATCAACAACCAGACAGCCATTGCCAGCGGTTGCGTGCCGAACAGCATGTTCCCGGCCGGCGTATAGACGATCGCCAGGATCAGGATCAGTTCCGCGCCCAGGCCGAGCAGCAGCAGCGGATTTTGCGTCAGCGAGAAGCCTAGCGCCGATTCTTTCGGATGGCGGCAGACGAAGACGTTGACGATTTGGGCCATGACGATGGCGGCAAGGCAGGCGGTGGTTGCCTGCAGGTAGAGTGGCGCCGTCTTGGCCAGCATTTCGCCGTAGCGCCAGCCGGCACTATGCAATACGAAGAAGAACGCCGCCATGGCCACCGCCGCTTCCAGTATTCCCAGCCAGAGATAGGCGCGTATCAGCAGCGGCCACGACAGCAGGCGTTCGTGAGTCGGCCGGGGCGGTTGCCGCATCAGTCCGCGATCCGGGCGTTCCGCGCCCAGCGCCAGGGCCGGCAGCATGTCGGTGCCGAGGTCGACGGCCAGAATCTGGATGATGGTCAGCGGCAGCGGTATCCTGAACAACACGAAGGCCAGATAGGGAATCAGTTCGGGGATGTTGGAGGTCAGGATGTAGGTCAGGAACTTGCGGATGTTCTCGAAAACCGCCCGGCCTTCCTCGATGGCATTGACGATGCTGGCGAAGTTGTCGTCGAGCAGGATCATGTCGGCGGCTTCCTTCGCGACGTCGGTGCCG
>CAYHXK010000188.1:0-5700 GCA_964360125.1 uncultured Sterolibacterium sp. | reverse complement strand
TATGGCGCTCTCCGGCGATGGTCAGCACAAAATTTCCCTCTATAAAGTGATCGAAACCATGCGCCAGACGGGTATCGACATGCAAAGTAAATACAAGGAAACCTCCCTGGGCGGATTGGCGGTCAACGTGATCGAGTGCTGATTTTCTTGCCCTTCCAAGCCATCGAATTTGCCGAAAACGGATATTGATGCGGGCCTCGCTTCGCCTCAAACTCGCATTTCAATGTAGTCATAACTTCATGTCCTTCAGTGCTGAGGACCTCTAGGCTTGCCGAAATCGGATAGCGTCGCTTCGACACCCGGCTTAGCCTTAAGTTGCGGCTGTCACTACGGTGGCTTTGCATCGAAGTCGAGAAAATAACACTATCCAAAAAACATGAGGAGAACATGAATGGAAAATAAACAAGTAGTTACCTGCCGACAGCGGAAAATCACGCGCCAAGTCCTGATGGGTTTGGCCGGATTGCAGTTTTGTCTATTTGCGCAAGCGCAACAAGCCGCTCCAGCGACCGACGCAAAGACGCCTGAGTACACCGTGACGGGCAACGCAACACTCATCAGCGATTACATTTGGCGCGGACTGACCCAGACCTGGGGACGACCGGCCATGCAGGCCGGTGTCGATGTGGCCCACGCCAGTGGTGCTTATGCCGGCTTCTGGGCCTCTAATGTTTCATCCCAATGGGTTCCCGGCGCCAGCCTGGAAACCGACTGGTATGGCGGCTTCCGCGGTAACTTTGGCGGGGCGGCATCCGAGCTGGGCTTCGATGTGGGCGCGATCTATGTGTACTACCCGGGCGGCGAATATTCGAAAGCACTCAACGGCACGACATTCCCCTCGTCATCGCCGAATACCGTCGAAGCATCAGCGGCAATTTCCTACAAGTGGTTGTCGGTGAAATACGGTCGCGCCATGACCAAGTTTTTTGGCTGGGACATTACGAATTCCAGCGTAGGTAATTTCAATGGCTTCGCCCCCAAGGCAGGCGTCACCGGAGATACCAAAGGATCGTCCTATGTGGAACTGAACGCCAGTGGCGAGGTGGCTGAAGGCCTTACCGTCGCAGCTCAGGTTGGCCGGCAAAAAATTGCCAACAGTACCGGATTGGACTGGAGTTATTACAAGGTAGGGATCACCAAAACCTTGCCTGGCAACTGGGCGGCCAACGCGTCCTTGACGGGCAGCAACCAGCCGCTGGCGTACAAAAACTATGGGTCATTAACCGGCAACGGTGATCTCCTGGACATAGGACGGACGCGTCTCCTGGTTTCGGTGGCGCGCAACTTCTGACAATCCGCGGGTAATTCATATCCGATGCAAGCTTGCTCATAAAGGGGGATAAAAAATGCACCATGTAGATCACTTGAAGCCCACGCTAGGTACGTGGCAGCTCTGGGGTATCGCGGTCGGCCTGGTTATTTCAGGCGAATATTTTGGCTGGAGTTATGGCTGGAATGCAGCGGGAACATTGGGATTCGTGGTGACATCGATCATCATCGCGGTGATGTATACCACCTTCATTTTCAGTTTCACCGAGCTGACCACCGCCATTCCCCATGCCGGTGGGCCGTTTGCCTACGCCCGTCGTGCATATGGCGACGGCGGCGGCTACCTCGCGGGTTTCACCACCCTGGTTGAGTTTGTGTTTGCCCCGCCGGCCATCGCCATGGCCATCGGCGCATACCTGAACGTGCAGTTTCCCGGTGCGGACGTGAAGCTCATGGCGGTCGGCGCGTATCTGGTGTTTATGACACTGAATATTCTGGGCGTGCGAATCGCTGCGACCTTCGAGTTGGTGGTTACTCTGCTTGCCATCGGCGAGTTGCTGGTGTTCATGGGCGTAGTTGCGCCAGGATTTTCGATGGCAAACTTTGTCAAGGGTGGCTGGTCAGGACAGGACGCTTTCAGTGCGGCGGCTATTCCAGGTATTTTTGCCGCGATTCCATTCGCCATCTGGTTCTTTCTGGCTATCGAAGGGGTAGCGATGGCGGCAGAGGAAACCAAGGATCCGAAACGCACGGTGCCGATTGCCTATATCGCAGGAATTTTGACCCTGCTGGTGCTGGCGATGGGTGTGATGGTGTTCGCGGGGGGCGCAGGTGACTGGAAGGCCTTGTCCAACATCAACGATCCCTTGCCACAGGCCATGAAAATGATCGTCGGCGAGAGTAGCGGCTGGCTCAGCATGCTGGTGTGGCTGGGCTTGTTTGGCTTGATCGCCTCGTTTCACGGCATCATTCTCGGTTACTCACGGCAGATCTTCGCGCTCGGGCGGGCGGGTTTCCTGCCCCTGTATTTCGCCAAGGTGCACCAGAAATTCGGCACGCCTTACCGCGCGATTATTGCCGGCGGCGTCCTCGGCATTGTCTGTATCTACAGTGACGAATGGGTGACGTTCGGCGGACAAACGCTGACCGCCAATATGATTACCATGGCGGTGTTCGGCGCCATCGGCATGTACATCATCTCGATGCTCAGCCTGTTTACCTTGCGCAAGAACGAGCCGGGACTGGCGCGTCCCTTCCCGGCCATCGGTTATCCGTTGTTGCCGGGGATCGCCTTGGTATTGGCGGTCGTCAGCATGGTGACGATGATTTATTACAACTGGTCACTGTTCCTGGTGTTTGCTGGACTGATGTTGGCGGGCTATGTGTATTACCTGACGACGGCGAAACGCCGCACAGCCGTTGACGAAGACGTCCTTGAGGCCATCACTGACCATGGCTGACTTGCTCACGCTACGGCTAAGGCGAGTACTTAGCCGCAGCGTGTTTTGCAGGAACACACTTGACACCCCGCCCTAATGGCGGGGTGTTGATTTGAAAAGGCACACCAATGCAAGCAAGAGAAGTTAAAACCATCGCGGACGCCATTGCACTGGTTGAGGCAAGACAGCCGACGCATGTCAAGGTCGCGGTATCCGACATCGACGGCATCCTGCGCGGCAAGTACCTGTCCAAGGAAAAATTCCTGTCGTCGCTGAAATCCGGCATGTCCTTCTGCAACGTCGTGCTGGGCTGGGACGCCCATGACCAGTTATACGACAATGTCGCCTACACCGGCTGGCATACCGCCTACCCGGATGCCCAGGTGCGCCTGCTGCCCGAGACTTGCCGGGATTTGCCGATGGAGCCGGGCGAGGGCGGCGACATGCTGTTCTTCCTCGGCGAGTTTACCGGCGATGCCGCCGCCGTCTGCCCGCGCGCCCTGTTCCACCGCGTTCTCGACAAGGCTGCGGCGATGGGCTTGGATGCCTACGCCGCGCTGGAGTACGAGTTTTTCATGTTCCGCGAAACACCGGAGTCGGTGCGCGCCAAGGACTATCGCAACCTACAGACGTGGACGCCCGGCTATTTCGGCTATTCGGTGTTGCGCAGCTCGGTGCATGCCGATTTCTACCGCGAGCTGATGGACCTGTGCGAACGCATGGACATGTCCATCGAGGGCTTGCACACCGAAACCGGGCCGGGCGTGCTGGAAGCCGCCCTGGCTGTCGATGAAGCGGGCGCCATGGCCGACAAGGCGTTGCTGTTCAAGACCTTTGTCAAAGTGCTGGCGCAGCGGCACGGCTTGATGGCGACCTTCATGGCCAAGTGGTCGCACGAGTATCCGGGTCAGAGCGGCCACATCCATTTATCCTTGCGCGGCAAGAGCGACCAGCGTTCGGTCTTCCACGACGCGTCGCAGCCATTCTGCATGAGCAAGCAACAGCGCCATTTCATGGCCGGTGTGCAGCGCCTGCTGCCCGAGTTCATGGCGCTGTATGCGCAGACGGTCAACAGCTACTCGCGCCTGGTGCCCGGCTACTGGGCGCCGCTGGACGCCACTTGGGGCATGGAGAATCGCACCACCGCCCTGCGCCTGATTCCCGGTTCGGAAAAATCGCAGCGCGTCGAAGTGCGCATCGGCTCCGCCGACGCCAATCCCTACCTGGCTCTGGCGGCGGCGCTCGGCTCCGGTCTGGCAGGCATCGAGCATGGCTGGGAACCGGAACCGATGGTGCAAGGCAATGCCTATACGCAAAAATTTCCTGAGCATCTGCTGTTGCCGACCACGCTGTGGGAGTCGGCGCAGCGCCTGAAAAATTCGGACGCCGCCCGCAGCTTGTTCGGCGACGCTTTCGTCGAACATTACGCGGCGACGCGCGAATGGGAGGAGAGGCAATTCCGCCGCCATGTGACCGATTGGGAACTGGCGCGCTATTTCGAGATTATTTAACCCACCACAGGAAGACCCGCATGACCCAGGAAATTACCACCATCAGCCCGATTGACGGCAGCGTAGCGGCGCGCGTGGCTTGCGCCACGCCGGAGCAAATACTGGCGGCGCTGTCGCGCGCCAAGCAGGCGCAGACTGCCTGGAAAAACACCCCGTTCGCCGAGCGTTGCGTCCTGGTGACGCGCGCGGTGGATGCGCTGGTGGCGAAAAAAGACGCCATCGCCGAGGAATTGACGCGCCAGATGGGTCGGCCGATCCGCTACACGCCCGGCGAAATCGGCGGCTTCGAGGCGCGCGCGCGGCATATGCTGGCTATCGCCGAGGCGTCATTGGCCGATGTCGTGCCGACGCCGGTCGACGGATTTACGCGCTTCATCCGGCGTGATCCGGTCGGCGTGGTGCTGGTGGTGGCACCGTGGAATTATCCGCTGCTGACGGCGGTCAATGCCATCGTCCCGGCGCTGCTGGCCGGCAATGTGGTGCTGCTCAAACACTCGGCGCAGACGCCGCTGGTGGCTGAACGATTCGCCGAAGCTTTCCGCGCCGCTGGCCTGCCCGCAGGCGTGTTCCAGCATCTGCATACGACGCATGAAGATACCCAGCGCATGATCCGCGCAGCGGAAGTGAATTTCGTCTGTTTCACCGGTTCGGTGGCCGGCGGCGTGGCGGTGGAGCAGGCGGCAGTGGGGCGCTTCATCGGCGTCGGGCTGGAACTGGGCGGCAACGATCCAGCCTATGTGCGCGCCGACGCGGATCTAGCGCATGCCGTGGAAACCCTGGTGGATGGCGCTTTCTTCAACTCCGGCCAATCCTGCTGCGGCATCCAGCGCATTTATGTGCAGCGTCCCTTGTATAAGAAATTCATCGAACAGGCGGTGGCACTGACCCAACAATATGTGCTGGGTAATCCGCTCGACCCGCTGACCACGCTCGGCCCGGTGGTGCGCAGCAAGGCCGCCGCCGAGATCCGCGCCATCGTCGCCGACGCCGTGGCCAAAGGCGCGCGCGGCCTGATCGACCCGCGCAGCTTCGCCGCAGATGCGCCGACGACGCCGTATATGGCGCCGCAAATCCTGGTCGACGTCAACCACGGCATGCAGATCATGGCCGACGAATGCTTCGGGCCGGTGTGTGGCGTGATGCCGGTGGCGGATGATGAGGAAGCGATCCGCCTGATGAACGACAGCCCGTATGGCCTGAGCGCCGCAGTGTTCACCCGCGATACCGCGGCGGCGCTGGCGATGGGCGAGCGCATCGAAACCGGCACCTGGTTCATGAACCGCTGCGACTATCTCGATCCCGCCCAGGCCTGGACCGGCGTGAAAAATACCGGACGCGGCGCCACGCTTTCCAGCCTGGGCTACGAGCATCTGACCCGGCCCAAGTCCTTCCATTTGAAAACCCGCCTATAAACCTGTATCCGAGTGTATTTATCAAGGAGCAACATGTCTGCCAAACAAGCAATCAGCGCCAACTGGAAC
>CAYHXK010000187.1:0-5706 GCA_964360125.1 uncultured Sterolibacterium sp. | reverse complement strand
GGAGACCGGCTACCAGCGCGGCAAGATCCAGGAGGAATCGCTTTACTACGAGCACCGCAAACATGATGGCTCCTATCCCATCGTCGGTGTGAACACCTTCCGCAACCCCAAGGGCGATGCCCAGATCGAAATCGAGCTGGCGCGCTCGACGGAGCAGGAGAAGCAGTCGCAGATCGAGCGGCTGCGCGACTTCCAGGCACGCCACCGGGACCAGGCCGAAGCCATGCTGGCGCGCTTGCAGCAGACGGTGATAGCCGACGGCAACGTCTTCGCGGTATTGATGGACGCCGTGCGCGTTTGCTCGCTCGGTCAGATCAGCAATGCCTTGTACGAAGTGGGCGGACAGTATCGCCGCAGCATGTAAACGATGAGGGAATAAAAATGTCGAACAAAGATATCGTGCGGTACCAGGAAAAAAAGAGCATAGCCTGGATCACCTTGAATCGGCCGGAGGCTCTCAATGCATTAAGCAAGGAGGTGCTGCAACAACTGGTGTCTCTGCTCGACAAGGCAAAAACGGATACGACGGTGAAGGCCGTGATCATTACCGGGGCAGGCGAAAAGGCTTTTTCCGCGGGGGCCGATATCAAGTTTCTCAATCAGGCGACACCACTCGAAGTGCGCGAACTGGCCCGACTGGCAGTGACCGTAAATAACAAGATCGAAACTTTAGGCAAAGTGGTGGTTGCCGCGATTAATGGCTATGCTCTTGGGGGTGGCCTGGAGATGGCTGAGGCCTGCATGCTGCGCGTTGCAGTCCGGCATGCCAGACTGGGACACCCGGAGGTGCGTATTGGAGCATTTGCGGGCTTCGGCGGCACCACCCGGCTTCCCCGGCTCATCGGGAAAGGGCGTGCCGCGGAATTCCTGCTCACCGGAAATCTGATGAGCGCGGAAGAGGCCCAGCATATGGGGCTGGTTAACCGAGTCGTCGAGGCTGAGAAGCTGCACCAGGAAACGGAAACCCTGGTCCTTGAAATTCTGTCCCAAGCGCCCGTCTCTGTCGACATGACGTGGGAAGCAATTCATCGCGGGCTCAATCTGACCTTGGAAGAATCAACCCTTCTGGGTGCGGATTACTTCGGACTGGTGGCTTCCACGGAGGATTTCCGGGCGGGGACAAAATCTTTTCTGGAGAAGACTACCCCGTCCTTTGGCGGAAAATGATAACGGAATCAGCCTTCCGGCGGCCGCTGGCCGTTAGCCGCTTCCAGCCATCAGCACGGGTTCTCATCGCCGCATGAAAGCGTTTCCCGAAAGCAGAAGCGCAGCGCCCATGGCGCATCGCTTGAATCGCATCCCGCGGATTGTCAGCGCAAGATGGCAGGTGTAGAATGTGACCACACTTTGAAGAAAGTAGGCACATCATGCAAGCGAGCATCCGGGAATTGAAGGCGCATTTGAGCGAATATATCCGCCAGGTAACAGCCGGTGAAACCGTCACCATCAGCATGCACAACCGCCCGGTTGCGCAAATCGTGCCGATCAAGCGACAGACCACGCTGGACGATCTGGCGACACAGCCCGGCATATCATGGAACGGCGGCAAGGCGGTCGGTCTCCCGCGCGGCGAAACATTGCCGGTCGGCGTCAGCTTGTCTGATTGGGTTGCCGAGGATCGGCGTTGATACTCTATCTGGACACATCGGCCTGGGTGAAACTCTACGTGCGCGAGCTTGGCTCAAAGGAATTGCGCGCAACCACCGCCAAGGCGGATGCGATGGCGGCATCGGTGGTCGCCTACCCCGAAGCGCGCGCCGCATTCGCTCGGCTCAAGGCACAGGGCGTCTCCACCGAAGCGAAACATCAGCAGCGTCTGGCGCAACTGAACCTCGATTGGGGGAACCTGTTGCGCATCGAACTGGTTCCGGCAGTGGTGCGCAGCGCGGGAGACCTCGCCGAAGTGTACGGCTTGCGTGGTTTCGATGCTATCCATCTGGCGAGTGCGCTGTGGCTGAAAGAAAAAACCAGTGCGCCGCTGTATTTCGCCGTCTTCGACCAGCGCCTGCGGGCTGCCGCCGAACGGGCTGGGCTGACGGTGGCGCCGTGATTATCGATTTTTCGAACCTATGGAAACAAGAGGAGAAGCAAGCATGAGCATCAAGACAGTGGGAATCATCGGCGCCGGCACCATGGGCAACGGCATCGCCCAGGCCTGCGCGGTTGTGGGCATCCCGGTGACGATGGTGGATATCGATGACGCGGCGGTGCAGCGTGGCGTGAATACCGTCAGCGGCAGCCTCGACCGCCTCGTCAAGAAGGAGAAAATGACGGCCGCGCAGAAGGCGGCGGCGCTGGCGCTGATCAAGGGCAGCACCCGGCAGGGCGACCTGAGCGGCTGCGATATCGTGATCGAGGCGGCGACCGAGAATCTCGCTCTCAAGCTCAAGCTACTCAAGGAGGTCGAGGCGCTGCTCGGCCCGGAGACCATACTCGCCAGCAATACTTCGTCGATTTCGATCACCAAACTGGCGGCAGCGACGCAGCGTGCCGGCAAGTTCATCGGCATGCACTTTTTCAACCCGGTGCCGATGATGGCGCTGGTCGAGCTGATCCGCGGCCTGCAAACCAGCGACGAGACGCATGCCAAGGTCGAGGCGCTGGCCAGGCTGCTCGGCAAGACGCCGATCACGGTGAAGAACAACCCCGGCTTCGTGGTCAATCGCATCCTTTGCCCGATGATCAACGAGGCGATCTTCGTCCTGGCCGAGGGGCTGGCCAGCGCCGAGGACATCGATGCCGGCATGAAGCTAGGCTGCAACCATCCGATCGGCCCGCTGGCGCTGGCCGACATGATCGGGCTGGATACCATGCTGGCGGTGATGGAGGTGTTCTACGAGGGCTTCAACGACCCGAAATACCGCCCGGCGCCGCTGCTCAAGGAAATGGTCGCCGCCGGCTATCTGGGGCGCAAGACCGGCAAGGGGTTTTACAGCTATCCCTGAAGCGTCGAACCCGGAACTCAGTCGCCAAAGCGGCGTCAACATACTCAACATGGTGGGCTGGCGTCCTCGACCTGCGATCGCGCGGTAGCAGACCGATTCTTGCGGGCGCGTATAATCGAACGCATATCTTCACCAGCGGAGCTTCACATGACAAAGGTTTTGTTCATTCGGGCAGTGTGGGATGACGAGGCGGGCGTATGGGTCGCCACTTCGGACGATGTGCCGGGCCTTGCCACCGAGGCCGAAACCTTGGAAGCGCTTTCCGCCAAGCTCGACATCATGTTTCCTGAGCTGCTCGACGCCAACGGTTATCCAGGTGGCAACGAAGTACCGTTCGAGTTGCTGGCCCGCAAGTTCTTCGTCGCCCAACGCCACGCGGCCTGATGGGCGGAAATTTCGCGCCGGAACTGCAGCGATTGCTGCTCCCTATAAATTGCAGATGCAATCCGTATGGGAAGCCGGCCGGAAATGGCGCTTGCCGAGAAATGTTATTGCATTTTGAGCGATAACAGATCAAAATGCAAGGATGTTGCAACGAAAACTTCTCGCCGCCCTGCGCGGCCGGCTGGCTCTCCAGCCGGCCGCGGTGCTGCTCGGGCCGCGCCAGGTCGGCAAGACGACGCTGGCGCGGGTGCTGGCGGACGAATATCCCGATGCGGTGGTGCTCGACCTGGAGCGCGAATCGGATCGGGCGCGACTCGCCCAACCCGAGGCTTTCTTTGCCCGTCATCGCCGGCAACTGGTGGTGCTCGACGAAGTGCAGGCGCTGCCGGAACTCTTCGCCGCGCTGCGCCCGGAGATCGACGCCGACCGTCGCCCGGGCCGCTTCCTGCTGCTCGGTTCGGCGTCCGGCCGACTGCTGCGGCAAAGTTCGGAGTCGCTGGCGGGTCGCGTCGCCTATCTCGAACTGGCGCCGCTGCTGATCGAGGAAGTCGGCGCCGATCCGCTGCAGGCGGCCAGCCTGTGGCTGCGCGGCGGCTTCCCGACTAGCTTCACGGCGCCGGACGACGCGGCGTCGTTCGCCTGGCGCGGCGATTTCATCCAGACCTTCCTGGCGCGCGATCTGCCGCAGCTCGGCGTCACCATTCCCGCCGAGACTCTGCGCCGCTTCTGGCGCATGTGCGCCCATCTGCAGGGCCAGCTGTTCAATGCCTCGCAGCTCGGCGCGGCGCTCGGCGGCGTCTCCCATGCCACGGTGGGGCGCTACCTCGACCTGTTTGTCGATACCCTGATGCTGCGGCGGTTGGAGCCGCACTTCGTCAATGTCGGCAAGCGGCTGGTCAAGTCGCCGAAGGTCTATGTGCGCGACAGCGGCATTCTGCATGCGCTGCTGAATATCGCGACCACCGACGACCTGGTCGGACATCCGGTGGCGGGGCAGTCGTGGGAGGGCCTCGTCATCGAGCAGATCGTCGGCGCCGCGCCGCCGCAGGCCGAGTTCTCGTTCTACCGCACGGCGGCGGGAGCGGAGATGGATCTTGTGGTGACGGTCGGCGGCCGCAGCGTCGGCTATGAAATCAAACTCTCCAATGCGCCGAAGCCGGGCAAGGGCTTCTGGCATGCCTGCGAAGACCTCGGCGTGGAGCGTGCCTACGTTGTCGCGCCGGTGTTGGAACCCTATGCGCTGGCCGACAACGTCGAGGTCGTTTCGCCGCTGATGCTGCCGGGCATCGCAGCATCGGCGGCATGATTCCCGCCCGCCCGAAGAAGGCGGGAGCGGAATCGGCGGCGTTATCCTGTCCTGCTAACCGGCCATGTTGGGAGATCGCAATAAACCTCCGTGTGGCTTCGCGGCATTTGACACAGATTCGTTTATAGACGAAACTATGCCATGTACGAAGTTCGACATTACCTGACTCCCGACGGGAAAGATGTCTTCCTTGACTGGCTACGCAAGCTGCGCGACGTGACTGCAAGAATTGCCGTAGATCGGCGCGTGAACCGCATCGAGCTGGGTAACTTCGGCGATCACAAGTTTTGTCGCGATGGTGTATGGGAGCTCCGCATTGATGTGGGGGCAGGGTACCGGGTGTATTACGCAGTCGCCGATAAGGAAATTGTTTTGCTGCTGTGCGGTGGCGACAAGCGAATGCAGGATGCAGATATCGACCGCGCCTGTGGATACTGGCAAGACTGGCAAAGGAGAGCAAGCGATGAGAGATAGAGCACATGATGAAGCAATGGCCGGGATGTTTCGGGAAGATCCCGCTTATGCTGTTCAATTGCTCAACAGCATTCTGGAGGAAGGCGACCAAAGCGAACTGCTGATTACCTTGCGTCAAATGGCGAAAGCCTTTGGCGGCTTACAGACGGTGGCCGAGACGGCCCATTTGAGCACGACGCAGCTTTATCGCACCTTGTCACCCGATGGGAATCCCGTACTTAGCAGCTTGTCGGCCATCCTCAAAGCAATGGGACTGCGCCTTGCAGTGCAATATATACGGACTCCGCACGCACACGCTTGACGCTATCCCATTAATCCCTGTCCGCGTGAAACTCAAATTCAAGCAGCAGACTTATCAGACAGATGTTGTGAAGGCGATGGTGGATTGCTTCGCCGGCCAGCCGAAGAGCCAGGGTTTCAAATCAGGGATCCGGTGGCGGGGCAGTCGTGGGAGGGCTTCGTCATCGAGCAGATCGTCGGCGCCGCGCCGCCGCTGGCGGAGTTCTCTTTCTACCGCACGGCAGCCGGGGCTGAGATGGATATTGTGGTGACGGTCGGCGGCCGCAGCGTCGGCTATGAAATCAAACTCTCCAATGC
>CAYHXK010000186.1:0-5754 GCA_964360125.1 uncultured Sterolibacterium sp. | reverse complement strand
AGATGGCGGCGACGCTGGCCGCGGCGCGCGGCGCCTTTCCCGGCAGGCGCCTGGTGCTGGCCTTCCAGCCGCACCGTTACACCCGTACGCGCGATTGTTTCGAGGATTTCGTGAAAGTGCTGGCGGATTTCGACGCAGTCTTGCTGGCCGAAGTCTATGCCGCCGGCGAACCGCCCATTGCCGCGGCCGACAGCCGCACGCTGTTACGCGCCATACGCGTTGCCGGCCAGGCGGAACCGCTATTCGTCGACGACATCGCGGCGATGCCGCAGGCGATTCTGGATTTCGCCCGCGCTGGAGACGTGGTGATCGCCATGGGCGCCGGTTCGATCGGAGGCGTCCCCGCACAATTGGTGAAAAAAATTCATGAATGAAGTGGCCGCGCCAAAATTCCGCGGCGAACTGCGGCAAAACGAGCCGATGGCCAGGCATGTCTCATGGCGTGCCGGCGGACCGGTGGCGCGCGCTTACTTCCCGGCCGATCTGGATGACCTGGCGGACTTTCTGCGCGGCTTGCGTCATGACGAGCCGCTATTGTTCGTGGGACTGGGTTCCAACCTGCTGGTGCGCGATGGCGGTTTCGACGGCACCGTGGTGTTTACCCACGCTGCCCTGAAGGTCCTGCGCCTTGAAGCGGATGGCTCGATCTATGCCGAAGCCGGGGTGGCCAGTCCAAAAGTGGCGCGCTTCGCCGCCCGTCTCGGTCTGGGAAGCGCAGAGTTTCTCGCCGGCGTGCCGGGTACGATAGGCGGCGCACTGGCCATGAACGCCGGCTGCTACGGCGACGAGACCTGGAATCACGTCGAGCGGGTGTTGATGCTCGATCGCCACGGCGAGCGCGTCGTGCGGACTGCGGCGGACTTCGCAGTTGCCTATCGCCATGTCGGCCTGCAACTGTCCTGCGACGAGTGGTTTGCGGCAGCTTGGCTGCGTTTCCCGGTTGGCGACAGGCAAACTTCCCTGGAGCGCATCCGCAGCCTGCTGGAACGCCGCATCGCCAGCCAGCCGTTGCAGCTGGCCAATGCCGGTTCAGTGTTCCGCAATCCGCCCGGCGACCATGCCGCGCGCCTCATCGATGAAGCCGGTTTGAAGGGACTCACCCTGGGCGGCGCCTGTGTCTCGGAAAAGCATGCAAATTTCATCGTTAATCCGAACAACAAGGCAAGCGCAAGTGAGATAGAAATGCTAATCGGCCAAGTCCAGGCCGCAATAAGGGAAAAATTCGGCGTGGAGCTGCAGCGGGAAGTGAAAATTGTCGGGGAAAACATCAACTCCGGGGAGATGGCGGCATGAGCAGTTTTGGCAAAGTCGCGGTCTTGATGGGCGGCAGCTCGGCCGAGCGCGAAATTTCGCTCATCTCCGGCAAGGCTGTGCTGGAGGCGCTTCGCGCACGCGAGGTGGATGCCCATGCCTTCGATCCCTCGATCCAGTCGATCTGGGAGCTCAGGAAGGAAAAATTCGAGCGCGTCTTCAATATCCTCCACGGTCGTCTGGGCGAAGATGGCACCATCCAGGGCGCCCTGGAACTGCTCGGCATCCCCTATACCGGCAGCGGCGTCATGGCCTCCGCCCTGTCCATGGACAAGTGGCGCACCAAACTGATATGGCAGGGGGCCGGCATCCCCACGCCGAAATACCGCATGCTTACGCCGCAGACGGATTTTTTCCGCGTCATTGCCGAAATCGGCTTGCCGCTGATTGTCAAACCGGCGCGCGAGGGTTCTTCCATCGGCGTGACAAAAGTGAGCACGGCGAATGAGCTGGCCCCGGCATTCGATCTTGCCTGCCGTTTCGACCCGCTGGTGATGGCCGAGGAGTTCGTCGCCGGTCAGGAGCTGACCGTGGCGGTACTCGGGGAGAGCGTATTGCCGCTGGTGCGGATCGAAGCGCCGGAGGGCAAGTATGATTACACCAACAAGTATTTCACCGATGTAGTGCGCTACCACTGCCCGGCGGGGATACGCGCCAATATCGAAGCCGACATCAACGCCGCCTGCTTGAACGCATTCCAGGTGTTGGGTTGCCGGGGCTGGGGACGCGCGGATCTGATTCTCAGGCAGGATGGCGGCTTCAGCCTGCTGGAGATGAATACCGTGCCCGGCATGACCGGCCATTCGCTGGTGCCGATCGCGGCACGCGCCGCCGGGATGAGTTTCGACATATTGGTGTTGCGGATACTGGAGGGGGCTCGGCTTGCTTAAGCTTCCTGCCTCCCTAAAAAAACCTGCCAAGGCGCGGCGCCGAGGATTGGGTGCGCTGCGTCCGGAAGCTGAAGGAATCTGGGAGCGGCCGCTGCTGTTGGATTTGGCTGCCGATCTGCTGTTGTTGTTCGGCATCGCGGGAATAACCTACGCTGCGGTGATGACAGTCGTGCGTTTGCCGCTTTTCCCCTTGAAACAGTTGGTGGTGGTGAGCGCCCTCAATCAGGTGACGCCGGCACAGGTCGAGTATGCGACGAGGAGTTCGCTGGCCGGAAATTTCTTCACGGTGAATCTCGACGAAGTCCGCGGCGCCTTCGAGAAACTCCCCTGGGTACGCAAGGCTTCGGTGCGGCGGCGCTGGCCGGATGGGGTCGAGCTGTCCATCGAGGAACATGTCGCTGCCGCCCGCTGGCGCAACAACGAAGGCGAAGCGCGTCTGGTGAATAGCCATGGCGAGGTGTTCGCCGCTTCACTGGGCGCTGGATATGCGGCATTGCCGCAGTTCGGCGGTCCGGAGGGGAGTGCCCCACAGATGCTGGCGCGCTACCGGGAATTTACCGAGATCCTGGCGCCCCTTGGCCGCACATCCAAAACAGTGCTGCTTTCCCCGCGCCTGGCATGGCAACTGCGGCTCGACGATGGATTGATGCTGGAACTCGGTCGCGATCAGCCCAAACACCCGCTCCATGAAAGGTTGCGGCGCTTCGTCGGAACCTACGACGAAGCCAGGTCGCGAGTCAACACGGCCATCGCCGCGATCGACATGCGCTACCCGAACGGATTCGCGTTGAGGCCAGGGCCCTCGGAGAGTTGGAGGGCGGGGCCCTCGGAGAGTTGGAGGGCGGGGCCCTCGGAGAGTTGGAGGGCGGGGTCACCGCAGAGATGGGGAGCGGGACGCGGCGAAGCAAGTTCGGACGTATCCAACGACACGAGCAACGGCAAGGGCAATACATGAGCAAGGAAACCAAGCAACTCATCGTCGGTCTGGATATCGGCACCTCGAAGATCGTCGCCATCGTCGCGGAACTGACTGCCGAGGGGCAGCTGGCGATTCTCGGCATCGGCAGCCAGGAATCGCGCGGCTTGAAAAAAGGCGTGGTCGTCAACATCGAGGCGACGGTGAACGCCATATCGCGCGCCATCCAGGAAGTCGAGCTGATGTCGGATTGCCAGATCAAGGAGGTCTACACCGGCATCGCCGGCAGCCACATCAAGAGCAAGGATTCCAACGGCATGGCGGTGGTGCGCGAAAAGGAGGTTACCCAGCTGGATGTCGAGCGCGCCATCGAGGCGGCCAACGCCACCCCGATCTCCGCCGACGACCAGATCCTGCATACCCTGGTGCAGGAGTTCATCGTCGATGGCCAGGACGGCGTCAAGGAGCCGATCGGCATGGATGCCAAGCGGCTGGAAGTACGCGTGCATATCGTCACCGGCGCCGTCACCTCGGTGCAGAACATCGTCAAATGCGTGCATCGCTGCGGTCTGGAAGTGGTGGACCTGGTGCTGCAGCCGCTGGCCTCGGGCCATGCAGTGCTGACCGACGACGAGACCGATGTGGGTGTCTGCCTGGTGGATATCGGCGGCGGCACCACCGATATCGCCGTGTTTGCCCAGGGAGCCATCCGCCACACGGCGGTGATCCCGATTGCCGGCGACCAGATCACCAACGATATCGCCATCGCGCTGCGCACCTCGACCCAGGATGCCGAGGATATCAAGCTGCGCTTCGGCGTAGCCCTGCAGCAGATGGCCGATGCCGACGAGATGATCGAGGTGCCCGGCGTCGGCGATCGCCCATCGTCGCAGTTGTCGCGCCAGACGCTGGCGGGCGTGATCCAGCCGCGCGTCGAGGAAATTTTCCAGAAAGTACAGGACGAGTTGAGAAAAAGCGGCTACGAGCGCCTGCTGCGCGCCGGCATCGTGCTGACCGGCGGCGCTTCGGCGATGCCCGGCATGGTGCAGTTGGGCGAGGAAATATTCCACAACACCGTCAAGCAGGGGATGCCTCACTACGAAGGCAACCTCAAGGAAGTGGTGCGCAATCCGCGCTACTCGACGGCGATGGGCCTGCTGCAGGAGGGCATGGCGCAAAGAAAGCGCGGTCTCAAGGTGCAGGGACCGAAAAGTTTCGGCCAAATCCTGGCGCGCATGCGTGCCTGGTTCGAGAAGAATTTTTGAATCCATAGGTTGCGGCAGATTTTTTTACTTTTGTGAGTAGTTTCTAGAAGGAGGCGAGCATGTTTGAAATAGTAGACAAGGAGGACCCGGGCCTGACCATCATCAAGGTCATCGGCGTCGGCGGAGCCGGCGGCAATGCCGTCGAGCACATGATTCGCGAAGGGGTGCAGGGGGTGGAATTCATTTGCGTGAATACCGACTCCCAGGCATTGAAGAAAAGCAGCGCCAGCAACAAGCTGCAACTCGGTCCCGGCCTGGGGGCGGGCGGCAAGCCGGAAAAAGCGCGCGTTCTGGCGCAAAACGACCGCGAACGCCTCGCCGACCTGATCCGCGGCGCTCACATGGTCTTCATCACCGCCGGCATGGGCGGCGGAACCGGCACCGGCGCGGCGCCGATTCTGGCCGAGGTTGCGCGCGAACAGGGCATATTGACGGTGGCCGTGGTCACCAAGCCTTTTGAGTATGAGGGGCGTCGCATGACCCTGGCGGAACAGGGTTTGAACGAACTGGCGCAACACGTCGACTCCCTGATCGTCATTCTCAACGAGAAACTGATGGAAGTGATGGGCGACGAAGTCAGCATGCTCGACGCCTTCAAGGCGGCCGACAATGTCCTGAAGAACGCCGTCGGCGGCATTTCCGAAATCATCAACGTGCCCGGTCTGGTCAACGTCGATTTCGAGGATGTGCGGACGGTGATGGGCGAAATGGGCAAGGCCATGATGGGTTCGGCCGTTGCCGCCGGCGTCGATCGCGCCCGCATCGCCGCCGAGCAGGCGGTCGCCAGTCCGCTGCTGGAGGGAATTGAACTGTCCGGTGCGCGGGGCGTGCTGGTGAACATTACCGCCAACCAGTCGCTCGGCCTGAAAGAAGTCAAGGAAGTGATGAACACCATCCGCAACTACGCCGCCAAGGATGCGACCATCATATTCGGCACCGTGTATGAGGACAGCATGGAAGATCAGCTCCGCGTCACGGTGGTCGCCACCGGCCTTGGCGGAGTCATAGCCAGGTCTCAGCACAAGCCGGAGATCAGTGTCGTGCCCTCTCTGCGTACCGGCACCGACGACCGCTCAGTGGATGCGCCGGGTCATGGAATGCTGGACCTCGACGGCTTGCCACCGGTATTCCAGTCCGGCCGCAGCGGCGCGCGCAACGCCACGGTCGATGAGATGCGCAACAGCGGGGTGGACAAATATGACATTCCGGCGTTTTTGCGCAGGCAGGCGGATTGACGATTGTGCCGGTCTTCGGGGGATTTACAAGGGGGCTTGCCCCTTGTTCCCATACGGGGGATAAACAAGGGGAGGGTCCCCCCTTGTTCGTATACTTGGATTTTCCGGCCTCACGAAGCTCTCTTGTTCAGTTCCGT
>CAYHXK010000185.1:0-5758 GCA_964360125.1 uncultured Sterolibacterium sp. | reverse complement strand
ATGCTGTCAGCGCCACCATTGGCCGCCTTGGCCTTGGCGACGACATGCTGCATGTCGCCCGGCGCCAGGAATTGCCCTTTCTTGATATTCACCGGCTTGCCGCAGCAGGCCACGGCTTGGATGAAATCGGTCTGGCGGCAAAGGAAGGCCGGCGTCTGCAGCACATCGACGACATCGGCAACTTCGGCAATCTCGCCCTCGGTGTGCACGTCGGTCAGCACCGGCACGCCAATCTTCTGCCTCACCTCGGACAGGATCGCCAGGCCCTGTTCCATGCCCGGCCCGCGCGGCGACTGGCCGGAACTGCGGTTGGCCTTGTCGAAGGAAGACTTGTAGATGAAGGGGATGCCCAGCGCCGCGCAGATTTCCTTCAATTCACCGGCGGTATCCAGCGCCAGTTGGCGCGACTCGATCACGCAGGGACCGGCGATCAGGAACAGCGGGTGGTCGAGGCCGACCTCGAAATTACAAAGTTTCATGTCTGCTCAAAAATGGTGAAAGTAGTCACTACTCTGACTGGCGATTCAGTTCAGGCGCATGCCAAAGCGATCGAATCTAGGCAACCAGTGTCCCTTGATGTCGGCCGACACCAGAATCCGCACGGCGCGGCCGATCAGCAGATGCCGCGGCACCAGGCCGATATAGCGGGAGTCGGCGCTGTTGTCGCGGTTGTCGCCCAACACCAGAAAACCGCGATTGCTTCTGAGCCAGTCCCTCATGATCGGTTTCCTTTCAGGGATTTCACTGGCGCAGCGCTGCTGGACTGATGCGCCAGCGCCGCCTGGACAAAGGCGATGAACAAGGGATGCCCGGTACGCGGGTTGCTGGTGAATTCCGGGTGGAACTGCACGCCGAAGAACCATGGATGCATGGTCGCAGGCAGCTCCATCATCTCCGGCAGATCCTCGGTCGGGGTGCGCGCGCTGATGAGCATGCCGGCGGCCTCGAGCTTGGGAACATACACGTTGTTGACCTCGTAGCGGTGGCGATGGCGCTCGTTCACCTCGGCGCCGTAGATTTTCGCCGCCAGCGTGCCGGGCTTGATCGGGCAGCGCTGTGCCCCCAGGCGCATGGTGCCGCCGAGATTCGAGTGGTCGTCGCGACGCTCGACCCGGCCCTCGCGGTCCAGCCATTCGGTGATCAGGGCGACCACCGGATGCGGAGTATCTGCATCGAACTCGGTGCTGTTGGCGCCCGTCAATCCGGCGACATGGCGGGCAAATTCGATGGTCGCCAGCTGCATGCCGAGGCAGATGCCGAGATACGGCACCTGGTTCTCGCGGGCGTAACGAATTGCCGCAATCTTGCCTTCTGTTCCGCGTTTGCCGAAGCCGCCCGGCACCAGAATCGCATCCATGCCGGCCAGATTGGCCGTGCCGCCGCGTTCGATTTCCTCCGAGTCCAGGTAATGGATATTCACGCGGCTAGCGGTGTGTATGCCGGCATGCAGCAGCGCCTCGATCAGCGACTTGTAGGATTCGGTCAGGTCGACGTATTTACCGACGAAGGCGACATTCACCTGGTGTTGCGGATGCTCCAGGGCATGCACCAAATTTTTCCACACCGACAGGTCGGCGGCGCGGGCGAGTATGCCGAGCTTGTGGCAGACGATTTCGTCGAGCATCTGGTCGTGCAGCAGGCCAGGAATCTTGTAGATGCTGTCGGCATCGACGGCGGAGATCACCGCCTCGGACTGGACGTTGGTGAACAGCGCGATCTTGCGCCGCTCGTCGTCCGGCACCGGCCGGTCGGCGCGGCACAGCAGGATGTCCGGCTGGATGCCGATCTCGCGCAATTCCTTGACCGAGTGCTGGGTCGGCTTGGTCTTCAACTCGCCGGCGGCGCCGATCCACGGCAGCAGCGTCAGATGGATGAAGCAGGTGTTGATGCGGCCTTCCTCGATGCTCATCTGGCGGATGGCTTCGAGAAACGGCAGGGACTCGATGTCGCCGACCGTGCCGCCGACCTCGACGATGGCGACTTCCGCGCCCTCGGCGCCGCGCTTGATGTACAACTTGATCTCGTCGGTAATGTGCGGGATCACCTGCACCGTCTTGCCGAGGTACTCGCCGCGCCGCTCCTTCTTGATCACCGACTCGTAAATCTGGCCGGTGGTGAAGTTGTTGCGCTTGCCCATCTTGGCGCTGGTGAAGCGCTCGTAATGGCCCAGATCGAGATCGGTCTCGGCGCCGTCCTCGGTGACGAAGACCTCGCCGTGCTGGAACGGCGACATGGTGCCGGGATCGACGTTGATGTAGGGATCGAGCTTGAGGTGGGTCACCTTGATGCCGCGCGATTCGAGGATCGCTCCCAGCGACGCGGCGGCGATGCCCTTGCCCAGCGAGGACACGACACCACCCGTGACGAAGACATATTTGGCCATGAAAGTGCGGGTGCGGGAAAGCCGAATCATAGCCGAATTCGGCGCGGCACTCAACGCGTAGAGCCGGCGCATTCTGGATAGTTCATCGAAGGGTCAGGCCAAGGCTCTGTAGCAGCATGACGCAGTGGCCCTTCGTTCAAATCCCGAGCTGCTGTACTGCCTGTGCGGGCGTGATGATCGAAATGCCTTGGTACTGACCGCCCAAGCCGTGCAAATGCTTGTCGCCGGAGACGATCAGGCACGCCGGGCCGTGCGGTCCTGGCGTGCCGCCTGAATCTCCGCCGCGATCTCCTCATCCGACAGCGGCGGTAAATTCAAGGCATCGAGCCGTGCCAGCGATTCGCCCAGGCGCGCGCCGGCGGCGGCACGTTCCTCGCGTGCGGCGAGAAATTCCACGAAATCCTCGACCTCCGCCAGGCGCTGGGGCGGCAGCTTCTGCAACTTTTCGATCAAAGTCGGTTCGATTGCGGCCATGCTCGTCTCCTCGATTCTGTTAGCGTCCCTGTTGGGAATAATAGGGGGCACCACGTTTCCCCATCAAAAATAATGCAGGAAACGTGGCCTGTCTGTTTCCTGAAGCCTGCTTCCCAATGAAGCAATATGATGAATTTTCAATTGGCTCCTCCTTGGGCTGAGCCTGTATCGACAAGCCGACTCGCGGTTTAGAGCACATGATATTCCTTCTTCATGGCGACTGTCGATGCCAAATAGCAGTGTCCCGCGCGTGCCGCGGCAATAAGTCGGCTATGCCCGCTCAGTCCCGCAGTTCGGCCCGATCGCGGAAGTATTCGAGCGCCTCGGGATTGGCCAGCGCCTCGACATTTCGCACCGGCTCGCCATGCCCCGCGTTGCGCACCGCCAGTTCGCGATCTTGCCGCGCCTGGTGTGCGGGATATCGACGACCTTGAGAATCTTTGCCGGCGCCATTGCTGAAACCTACGCACTGGCGCCGCCTTTGACGAACAAGTCCGACCGAAGTCCGACCGAAGTATTGGGCGGCGGAGAGGAGTAGGTTATCCTCTCGCCATGCGAGAGGCTATTGGTAGCCGCCGCCTGCCCACGGAGAATTTGTTTGAGCAATAACCTGGAGAATATTTCACTGCACAAGACCATCGTCGAGCAGGTCCATAAAGTAATTCTCGACGCAATCTGCGATGGTCGCCTCGAACCCGGCGAACGGCTCACCCAGGACAGCGTCGCAAAAAAGCTGAATGTGTCGCGGCAGCCTGTGGGCCAGGCGCTACTCCTGCTCAAGCAGCAGCGTTTCGTCTGCGAATCGGGCCGGCGCGGTCTCATGGTGGCGCCGCTCGACCGCGAATTCCTCAAGTCTGTGTATGAGTTTCGCATGGGCATAGACCCACTCGCGGCGGGGCTCGCCGCAGCGCGCGCCACACCGGAAACAGTACGGCAAGGCATGGAACTCATCGAGATAGGAGAAGCGGCGGTGCGCAAGGGTAGCGTGCCAGAGCTAATCGCCGCCGACATGGGGTTTCACATCCATATCTATCAGCTCGCCGGGAATCCCATCATCCTGGATACCATGAATCTGTACTGGAACCACCTGCGCCGCGCCATGCGCGAGGTGCTGAGCCAGACCAAGTATCGGAAGACAATATGGCGCGAACATCGTGCCATCCTCGACACCATTGCCGCCCATGACGTCAGCCAGGCCCAGGCGCTGGCGCGGCGTCATCTGCACGACGCCACCGCAGGGTTGAAAATCGTCCTGCCGGATTAAGCGGCGGAACAAGGCTCTAGTATCGACCGAGATGCGGCTTGGTGCGGCACGTCTATCCTTGCCTTGCCAGAGTACCGAAAGAACTTCCGGCGCTCGTCGCGAGAGCAGCCCGGCCTGCGATGATGACGCGACTCAAGGACGCCGGTAATCCCGCGCATAGCCGACATAGACATCCTTGCCGCGCTGGAAATATTTTTGCTCGGCTTCGCTCACCTGGCGGAAAGCGCGCGCCGGGCGGCCCGCCCAGATCTGGCCGGCCTCGACCAGCGTCCCCGCCTCCACATAGGCGCGTGCCCCGACCATGCCGCCGCGCTCGACCATCACGCCGTCTTCCAGTTCGGAGCCCATGCCGATCAGGCAGTCGTCTGCGATGGTGCATGCCCCCATGCGCACGTTGTGACCTATGGTGACGTTGCGGCCGATACGGATAGCGCCGCGTCCTATGTCGGTAACGAGGAAGGAGTTGTCCTGCACGTTGCTGCCCTCGCCCACGGCGATGCTTGCACCGCCCGCGAACAGCACGCAGCCGAACCAGATACTCGCGTCGGCGGCGAGATGCACGTCGCCGGCAAGCAGCGCACCGGGCGCCACATAGCTGCGCGCGTCCATATTCGGCGCGGCGCCTGCTGCGGTACCTGCGGAGGCCCAGTGCGGCAAGGCGAGCAGCGACTGCGCGGTGCCAACCAAGGGATGCGGAGTGTCGTCGCGCACTGCGCGCTGCGCGGCTTGTAACTCCTCGGCACCCACTGGTCGAACCGCTTGTGCCGGATTGCCCTGGTACAGCCAGCCTCCTTCCAGCTGCTTGCGCGGCGGCACCAGCGTGCCGGAGCCGATCACCGCGCCCGCACCGACGACCGCACCGTCCATCACCACCGCCGCCTCACCCAGGACCACGTCGTCGCCCAGCGTGCAGGCGTGCACCAGCGCATAGCGCGCCACGGCGACACGGTTACCAACGACGGATGGCAGCAGGGCGTCGGCAATATGCACCGTCGAGCGTTCGCCGAAGAAGCAGTCGTCGCCGATCAGGATATGCTCGCCGTCGGCGCGCACCGTGGCGTAGGGGCCGAGCGCCAAGCGTGCGCCGGCGCGGGTGCGGCCGATCACGGCGGAATCCGCCGCGAGCTTGGCATCGGGACCGATGACCGGGCTGTAGATGGTGTAGTCGAGTATGTGGGCGCGGCTCATGTGTCGGGACCGGGTCGAAAAAGGAGACAGCGATTCTAGCGGACGTGCGCCACCAGGCGGCGTGCGACCCAGTCCGCAACCGACGCTTCCCGCGGTGCGTTCATGTCGGCGCTCCGCTCAGAACACCGGCGTTTCGCGATACGTGCCCCACAGCCCTTTCAGTTTCTCGACGATGTCGCCCATCGAGGCGCCGGCTTCCACCAGTTCGATGGTCACGGGCATGATGTTCTGCGATTCGTCCTGGGCTACCTCGACCAGGCGCTCGAGCAGTTGCGCCACTCTGGCGTTGTCGCGCTCGCGGCGCACGCGCTGCAGGCGGTCGATCTGGCGCCGCTCGCTGGTCTCGTCGTGCGGATGCAGCTCGATGTCGGCTTTCTCGTCGGGTTCGACGAACTTGTTGACGCCCAGCACCGGTTTCTCGCCGCTTGCCTTCTTCAGCGCCGTTTCAT
>CAYHXK010000184.1:0-5771 GCA_964360125.1 uncultured Sterolibacterium sp. | reverse complement strand
CTTTCCGACAAGCCATCACGGCGGCCCGGACTCTGGTACGCTGTCGGGTTGGTTTGCCGACATCGATCCGGAATCCGCGGATCCGACTGGAAATAGACAATTGAACAAGATGCTTGACGAATCTCACCTCATTCGCTTTCAGGCCGCTGATTTTTTCAGCCGGTTGACGCAGGAGCGTGGCCTGGCATATGCCGAGGAAGGACGCGCCAGTATCGGCGGAGTGCATTCCAGCGCCGCTGCGCTGCGGATTACCGGCAGTTGCCGCGGCAATCCACCCAAGCCATACCTGCTGGATGTGCAACTGACGCTGGACAACGGCACTGTCGCTGGAGTCGCCGGCAAATGCAATTGCCCGGTGGGCTTCAATTGCAAGCATGTCATGGCGTTGCTGCTGACCTGGAGGGCCGAGGTGTTTCGCCACTCGGAACATGACGCTCGGCGCTTGGCGCCGGAGCGCGAGGCGCTTACGCCGGATGCCCAGGCCTGGCTGGATTCGCTGGAGCCCGCCGCGGAGCAGGCTGAAGCGGCGAGCGGGCAGGGCATTCTCTACCTGCTGTCCCCTGCCGATGCCCAGTTGAAGCTGTTCAGGGCACGCTTGCTGAAAGGCGGCGGTTATGGCCGGCCGGAGCCGATACGTCCGGATTTTCACCGGCTCACCTGGGGCCATGTGCCGGCTTACTATCAGCCGGCCGATTTGCCGATCCTGCGCCTGTTTCTGGCGCTCCAGGATAGCCTGGTGTTTTCCTTTGGCTCCTCGTTGTCGCTGCGCGGCGAGGAAGGCGCACAATTGCTGCGCATGGCCTTGCGCAGCGGTCGCTTGTATCTGCAGGATGGCAGTGCCGATCCCGGCCGGCATGACATCCAACCGCCGCCATTGCGTGCCGCGGCCATGCTCAGTTGCGGACTGGCCTGGCGACGGGATGGACAGGGTCGCCAGCGGTTGGGACTGGGGGGCAGCCAGGATTCCTCAGCGTCCTCCTTGACCTTGCTGCCGACCTGGCCGCTTTGGTACCTGGATGCCGAACGTCACGAAGTCGGGGAGGTGCAACTCGATCTGCCTTTGGATATCGCGACACAGCTGATCTTGGCGCCGCCGCTGGACGAACTCGACGCCTTGCTGGTGAGCGAACGGCTGCGTCAGATCGGTGCGGCACGCCGGATATCCCTGCCCTTGCCGGAAGTGGTGACCCCGGAAGAGCCCGCCGGCAAGCCCTTGCCAGTGCTGCGTCTGCAGGCCGGACGCTTTCGTCACCTTCTCGCCACCAGCAAGGCGGACGAACATGCGGTGGCCACCCTCTGGTTTGAGTATCCCGGCTTGCCGCGCACCGCGGGGGCGGAAACGCCGCCTAGCCTGCTGCGCAGCCAGCGCGCCGGCCGTTCCTTGACGCTGTTGCGCGACAGCGATAGCGAGCGGGCCGCCTGGCGCCTGTTGCAGGCACAGGGACTGGAGAGCCAGCGGCGCCGCTTGCCGAATCTGGAACGTATCGACGCACCTGTCGATAGCCTGTTGCCCGCCCACCAGGATACAGAAAGCTGGATGCGCTTCCTCGAAGTGTCGGTGCCGCTACTCGAAGCGGCGGGCATGCGGGTTGAAGTCGCCGATGATTTTCCCTATCAGTTGAGCGAGGCCGAGGACTGGTTCGTCGAAATCCTTGAGGATGAGGTCGGCGGCAATGGCGACTGGTTCGATCTCGATCTTGGCGTCGTCATCGACGGCATCCGCACCAGTCTGGTGGAGCCGCTGCTGCGGTTGATCGCCAGTCGGCCGAGGTTGCTGGAGGAACTGCGCCTGCTCGGCGACGATGAACGCGTACCCATGCCGCTCGATGAGCGGCACATACTGCCGGTGCCGGCGCTGCGCTTGCGTACCTGGCTGGGCCCCTTGCTCGAATTTGCCGGCAATCCCGACCGCTCCGGCCACCATGACCACCACGCCAGACCGCGTCTGTCGCGCTTCAATGCCGGCGCCCTGGCCGATCTGGATAAGCTCCCCGGCCATTGGTTGGGCGGTCAACGGCTGCGCGAACTGGGGCGACGCCTGCGGGATTTTTCCGGCATCAGTGTTGCCTTGCCGGCGCCCGGCTTCAATGCGACGTTGCGGCCCTATCAGCAGCTTGGTCTCAACTGGCTGCAATTCCTGCGCAGTTATGGCCTCGCCGGGATACTCGCCGACGATATGGGCCTGGGCAAAACGGTGCAGACACTCGCCCATTTGCATCTGGAAAAAGTCAGCGGGCGTGCCGACCGTCCCAGCCTGGTGGTGCTGCCGACCAGCCTGATCACCAACTGGCGCAACGAAGCGCAGGCCTTCGCTCCCGAGCTGAAACTGCTGACCCTGCATGGCCCCGAACGATCCGCGCGTTTCGCCGAGATGGCGCAAGCCGATGTGATACTCACCACTTATCCGCTGCTGGTGCGCGACCAGGAGGCTTTGCTGGCGCAGGAATATCATCTGTTGGTGCTCGACGAAGCCCAGTTCGTCAAGAATCCCAAGGCCCAGTCGCACCGCGTGGCGCGCCAGCTCAAGGCCCGGCATCGCCTGTCGCTGACCGGCACGCCGCTGGAAAATCATCTCGGCGAGCTGTGGGCGCAATACAATTTTCTGCTGCCGGGTTTGCTCGGCGATGTGCGCCGCTTTGCCGCCACCTTTCGCGCCCCCATCGAAAAACAGGGCGACGGCTTGCGTCGCCAGCAACTGGCGGAGCGGGTGCGGCCGTTCCTGTTGCGACGCACCAAGGAACAGGTGCTGACCGAATTGCCGCCGAAGACCGAAATCGTCCGCTGGGTCGAGCTGGCCGGCAGCCAGCGCGACCTTTACGAGTCGCTGCGCCTGGCCTTCGACAAGAAGCTGCGCCAAGTGCTCGCCGCGAAGGGCGCGGCGCAGAGCCAGATCATGATCCTCGACGCCCTGCTGAAACTCAGGCAGGCTTGTTGCGATCCGCGTCTGGTGAAATTGCACGGCACTGCCCATGCGGCTAGAACCCACGGATCGTACGGATCGTACGATTCTGCCAAGCTGGAACTGCTGCTGGAAATGCTCACGGAATTGCTCGAAGAGGGCCGCCGCGTGCTGCTGTTCTCGCAGTTCACCAGCATGCTGGCGCTGATCGAGGAGGAACTCGCGCGGCGCGGCATCGACTATGTCAAGCTGACCGGACAGACCAAGGACCGGGACACGCCGATCCGGCGTTTTCAGGGCGGCGAGGTGCCCTTGTTCCTGATCAGCCTCAAGGCGGGCGGCACCGGCCTGAACCTGACCGCCGCCGACACGGTGATCCACTACGACCCTTGGTGGAATCCGGCGGTGGAAGAGCAGGCGACGGCGCGCGCGCACCGCATCGGCCAGGACAAGTCGGTATTTGTCTATAAACTGCTGACCCAGGGCACGGTGGAAGAAAAGATACTCGCCCTGCAGGATCGCAAGCGCGGCCTGGCCGACAACTTGCTCGAGGGCGCCGCCGTGCGGCAGCACCTGATCACCGCCGAGGATCTCGACGTGCTGTTCCAGCCGCTTTCAGACTTGCCGCTACCCAAATGACTCTGACCGACCTGCGTTATATCGTCGTGCTGGCCCGCGAACGCCACTTCGGCCGCGCCGCGGAGAAATGCTTCGTCGCCCAGCCGACCCTGTCGGTGGCGGTGAAGAAACTCGAGGAAGAACTCGGCGTGACGCTGTTCGAGCGCGGCAGCGAAATCCGCGTCACGCCCATCGGCGAGCGCATCGTCGCCCAGGCCGAACGCGTCTTGGCCGAGGCGGCACGCGTCACGGAAGTCGCCGTGCAGGGCAAGGACCCCTTGGCCGGACCCTTGCGCATCGGCGTCATCCATACCATCGCGCCGTATCTGTTGCCTGCGCTGGTGCCGCTGTTGCGCGCGCGCGCCGGACGCATGCCGCTGATGTTCCAGGAGGGGTTTACCGAAGGCCTGGTCGAAGCCGTCAAGGCCAGCGAGCTGGACGTGATCATCGTCGCCCTGCCATTGGAGGAGCCGGGCTTGCTGGTTCAAGCGGTGTATGACGAGGCCTTCCGCGTGCTGTTGCCGGCCGATCACGCCTGGACCAAACTGAAAAAAGTCGAGCCGTCCTCGCTGCTCGACGAGCCGCTGCTGATGCTGGGCGCGGGCAATTGTTTCCGCGACCAGGTGCTCGACCTGTGTGCCCAGGCGAGCGCGCCCGGCATGCCGAAAATCCTCGAAGGCAGTTCGCTCGAAACCATCCGCTACATGGTGGCCTCGGGCATCGGCGTCACGGTGATGCCATCGTCTTGCGCCGACCTGATCCCGAAGGACGATCCGCTGCTGCGCGTCCGACCTTTCGTCGAGCCGACCCCGACGCGCCGCGTCGGCCTGGTCTGGCGCTCCAGCTTTCCACGGCACCAGGCGGTCGAGCTGTTACAGCAGGCGTTGCTCGACTGCCACTTGCCGGGAACCAAGCCCGTCAAGCATTAATAGTGTTTGACTATTACTGGGATACCAACAATTCATTGGATTGATCGTTGAGGCTTGCCTAAACTGCGCAGCGTCAACCGACCATTCAACCCAGGACAAGGAGCAGCAACATGACTAACCCTAGCGCTTCCGCGACGATCAAGAACCTCGAATCCGCCTTTGCCGGCGAATCGATGGCCCACATCAAATACCGCTACTTTGCCAGGCTGTGCCGCGCCGCGGGCGACGAAGATTCCGCCCGCACTTTCGAGGAAACCGCCGACCAGGAAGTGCAGCATGCCTGGGGACACCTGGACCTGCTCTATCCGGCGGCGAGCATGACCCCCGCCAGATGCCTGCAGATGGCCATCGACGGCGAGACTTACGAATTTACCGAGATGTATCCTGCTTTCCGGCATGCGGCGGAAGCCGAAGGCCACAGCGCGGCAGTAAAGGAAATCGATCAGCAGATCGCCGAATCGCAAGAACATGCCGCCCTTTTCAGCGCCACCCTGGCCAAGGCCGCCAAGCGTTTTGCCGCGCTGGCCCGGGTCGAGGAGCGTCACGCCAAGCACTATCGCGCCCAGCTCGATAAAATTTCCCACTGAATTTTTAATAAGGAATCGAACATGAAGCAATATCAATGCATCGTTTGCGGCTACTTCTACGACGAAGCGCTGGGCGACCCGGAGCACGGCCTCGC
Organism: uncultured Sterolibacterium sp.; assembly: GCA_964360125.1. GTDB lineage: Bacteria > Pseudomonadota > Gammaproteobacteria > Burkholderiales > Rhodocyclaceae > JACRAR01. Next base: position 643 of record CAYHXK010000184.1, on the reverse strand, counting down.
ACCCGGCACCCGCTGGGAGGACGTGCCGGCCGACTGGAACTGCCCGGATTGCGGCGTCGCCAAGGCCGACTTCGAGATGGTGATGGTCTGAGATGAGTGCACCCATCGTCATTCTCGGCAGCGGCCTGGCGGGCATCACGGTCGCGCGCGAGCTGCGCAAGCTGGATGCCGCCGTGTCGATCACCATAGTCACGGCCGACGATGGCGCCTTCTATTCCAAACCCAGTCTGTCGAACGCACTGGCGGCCGGCAAGACGGCGCCCCAGTTGGTTCTGACGCCGCGCGAAACCCTGGCGGCGCAGCTCAAGCTGGAGATACGCGCCCACACCCGCGTGACGCGCCTGCTGCCGGGCGAGCATGCCATCGAGACGGACAGTGGCCGCCTGGAATATAGCCGGCTGGTATTGGCCCTCGGCGCCCAGCCGATTCGTCTGCCTATCGAGGGCAACGGCGCGGCGGAGATAATGTCGGTCAACAATCTTTCGGACTACGTCGCCTTCCGCACCCGCCTGGCTGGCGCCGGGCGCGTGGCGATTCTTGGCGGCGGGCTGATCGGTTGCGAGTTCGCCAACGACCTGCGCGCGGCGGGCATAGCCGTGGAGGTTTTCGACCTGGCGCCGCAGGCGCTTGGCCGTCTGCTGCC
>CAYHXK010000183.1:0-5790 GCA_964360125.1 uncultured Sterolibacterium sp. | reverse complement strand
CCAGGTGGTGCGAGGCGCTGATCACGCCCGCCCCCGGCGCCAGCAGCGGCTCGGCGGTATCGATGCTGGCGCCGACAAAGGCGCGGCGCTTTTGCAGCGCCCCGCGCTCGATCCGTGCGGCTTCGATTTCCTTTTGCGGCACAGCTCCTTCGAGCTGCTCGAGGCGCTTCGCGCGCCCGTCGGCAATCGCCAGTTGGGCCTCCAGCTCGGACAAAAGCGCCTTCTGGTTGCCGCGCTCGATGGCGCTGGCGACCGGGCGCAGGAAAGCCAGCACCTCGCCCTTGGCGACCTTTCGTCCCGGCGTCGGCATACCCTTGGGGCCGGGCATGACGCTGCCGGCAAACGGGGCCTGGACGCGGCCGCCAGTGTTCGGGTCGGGAATGACCTTGCCATTGAGCTCGACGGTCGCCGCCAGATCGCCAATTCGAGCCTGCTGCGTGCGCAGACCCAACTGACGCTGCACCGACTTGGGGACGAACAGGCTGCCGTCGGCCAGGCGCTGCGGCGCGGCCTGAGCGCTCGGCGCGCCTGGCGCCCCTGGGGCACCGCTGGTCGGCGCGGCGGGGGACGCCTTCTTGGCATCCTGACTGTGATCCTCGTCGCCGTGGGCCAGCGCGCCGTTCGCCACCAATACCAGCGCCGCCGCAAGAAAATAGGCAATTTCTTTTTTCATGGTCTGATTCCTTTGGTCTTTCTGCGGCGGACGATCAGCAAGGCGCCGGCGGCCAGTAGCAGCAGGGCGGCAAGGCTCCAGACGATGCGCTTGCTCCAGCCATGCTCCTGGACGTCAATGGCCGCCGGGAGCGACGTGTCCAGGGTTGTGGTCAGCAAATCGGCGGTATCGCCGGCTTCGATGCTGATCGTCAATGCATGTTTGGCTGGCGGCATGGCCGCCGCAAGGTTGATCACGTAGGTGCCCGGTGCGCTCTGGCTGGCGAGCCCCTTCAGTCCCGCGCCCTCGACTTCCACCTTGGCGTTAGCCACGGGTTCGTTGCTGGCAAAACGATCGACATACACCACCAGTTGCTTGCCTTCGAGGGCGGCAACCACCTCGAACTCCTCGGTGGCGGCCTGCGCGCGCGGCGCGACATCCTGGCTGATCGCCGGCGGCGGCGCGCCGTGATCCTCCCCGCCGTGGCCGAAAGCGGCGGACGTCACGGCGAGCAACGCCACGGTTGCGACTACGACAATTGATCTCACGGCAATACTCCCAGAGCTTGATTCAAGCGCGATATGGCCGCAGCGCGGGCAACACGCTGGCGGTCGTGAAAGGCGTCGGCGTCAAATGCGGCGGCGCGGATGCGCAGCAGCGTCGCCAGGTCGGATTCACCGAGCGAAAAAGCCTTTTCGCTCAGACGCAAGTTTTCGGCGGAGAGCTCGCGGCGCGCCGAAGCCATGGCGAACTGCCGCTCCGATGAAGCCAGGGCACGCTGAGTGCGCTCCGCTTCGAGCTGGACACGGGTCTGGGTACGCAGCATTTCGGCGTCGGCCTGATCGGCATCGGCCTGTGCCGCGGAAGTTTCGCGGCGCACTTGCGCGCCCGATGAAAACGGAATCTTCAGCCGTATGCCGATCGAGTTGGCATACGGCTCGGCGAAATCGCCGCGCTCGCGTACCACCCGCAGCGCCAGTTCCGGCGCGGCGCGTCGCGATTGATCCGCGACCGTCAGCTTGGCGCGGGCGCTGCGCGCGGCAGCGGCAGCCGCCGCAAGTTGCGGGTGCGTCTCGGGGGAGCCCTGTATCTCGCTCGGACTACGCCGCGTCGTCGGCACTTCTTCACCCATATCCGTCGGCGCGGCCACCCCGGTCAGCGTGCGCAAGACCTGTTCCGCCTGGAGCAGCGTCGCCTCGGCCTCGATCAGTTCGGCGCCGGCGGCATGCACTTCGGTCTGCGCCAGGTTGGCGTCGATGCGCGACAGCTCGCCGACCTGGTAGCGGCGCCGCACATCGGCCTCCAGCGCGCGCGCCGTATCGAGGCGACGGGCCGCCAGTGCCCTGGCATTGCGCGCCGCGGCCAGCGACCACCAGGCCTCGCGCAGCTCGCCGGCCAGCTCCGAGCGCAAGGCGGCGCGTTTGGAGCTCGCTTCATCGATGCGGCTTGCCGCCTCGGCCTCGCGCGCCGCCCTTTGCCCCGGCAACCACAGCGGTGCCGCCAGTTCGACTTCGTATTCCTGTTTGCCCAGATTGCGGTTGTGGCGATCGTTGCGGCTGCCAATAGAGACAGAGCCCGGCTCCGGTGTCAGGCCGGCGGCGACCTCCTGTGCGGCGCGCGCCTCGGCGTCGCGGGCATCCAGTGCCGCCGCCTGCGGATGCAGCCGCCAGGCTTGCTCCAGGGCATATGCCAGGCCTGATGCCGCTGCCGGGACATCGGCTGCCAGCCCCGGCAGGCTAAGAGCCATTCCGGCGACGCAGAGGACCATCTGCCGGTTCCAGCGAAGAAGTGTCATGGGCATGTCCGTTGTTCAGTGTCGTGCGTCTTGACTTCGAAGCCGTTTTGGCGAAGGTGTTCGACCCATTTTCCGCAACAACCGCAGCTTGCGCTTTTATAGACATCCACGGTGGGCAAGGCGGATGCCGCAATCACGCTGAAGGAGAGCGCCAGTCCGCCAAAAGCTGCAAGTATTTTTCTCATCGGGTTGGCCTTGCCGCTCATTTGCCATGACCGGCATGGGGATGGCCAGCGGGTGTCGCAGGCGTAGCGCGGACGCTATCGCGCGGCGCCGGTACGGGTTCGCGAGCTTCCCGTGCATAGACGCGCCAACCGCCGATACGCGCCTGGCCCGAGAGAGCGGCAAGCAGTCCGGCAAGCAATGTAATCGCTCTAACCATCAAGGTGCTCCAAGTTGATTGATATTGATTGAGGTTGCCATCATGCTTACAGGCGCCCAACAAATTGGTGACAACGACATTACAAGTTTGTAATCTTCCAAAACTGAAGCCAGGAGCATGCACAATAGGTGTATGCGAACGTTGCGATGCCGCTTGGGAGTACGATGAAGATATTGATCGTCGAGGACGAGCCGAAAACCGGCGACTATTTGAAACAAGGCCTGTCCGAGGCCGGTTTCGTTGCGGATTTGTGCCGCGACGGGCTGGATGGCATGCATTTGGCGTTGACCGAAGCCTACGATCTGGTGGTCCTGGACGTGATGCTGCCCGGCCTGGATGGCTGGGGGGTGTTGCGGGCGATCCGACGCGCGGGCAAGGATGTGCCGGTTATTTTTCTGACCGCCCGGGACCAGGTGGAAGACCGTGTCAAAGGGCTGGAACTCGGCGCCGACGATTATCTCGTCAAGCCTTTCTCCTTCTCCGAGTTCCTGGCCCGGGTACGCACCCTGTTGCGGCGAGGCAAGCCCAGGGAGTCGGAAATACTCAAGATCGCCGACATGGAACTGGATCTGCTGCGCCGGCGCGTCACCCGCTCGGGCCAGCGCATCGACCTGACCGCCAAGGAGTTCGCCTTGCTCGAACTGCTGTTGCGCCGGCAGGGCGAGGTATTGCCACGCTCACTGATCGCATCCCAGGTGTGGGACATGAATTTCGACAGCGACACCAATGTCATCGATGTCGCGGTGCGCCGGCTGCGCGCCAAGGTGGATGACGCCTTCGAACCCAAACTGATCCGCACGGTACGCGGCATGGGCTATGTCCTTGAAAGTCCGGAATAGGCTCTTAATGCGCCGCAAATCCATCACGTTCCGGTTGACGCTGTATTTCGCCAGCGCTTCCTCGGCAGTGTTGATTATTGTCGGCCTTTTGATCGGATCGGCCATTGAGGCGCATTTCGTGGAGCAGGATGTCGCCGAGATGAGCGGCAAGCTGGAGTTGGTACGGCACGCGCTGGACAAGTTGCGCACGCCGGCGGATGTCGAAACCCTGCCGCGCCAGCTGGAGGATGCCCTGGTCGGGCATCACGGACTTGCGGTTGCTGTCTTCGCCCCCAGCGGGCGTCAGGTGTTTGCTACCCACGATGCCCGATTTCCGGCCGGCTTGCTGAAAAACGCAACAATCGGCGCATTTTCCCTGAGCCCTGAACTCTTGAAGTGGAGCGACGAACAGCGTACCTACCGAGGCTTCGCGGAAAAGACGGCGTCCGGTCTGGCCAACAGCAGTCCGTATACCGTGGCGCTGGCATTGGATATCGCACATCATGAGAAATTCATGGCGGCATTCCAGGAAATGCTGTGGCTCGCCATCGGTAGCGGCGTCTTGCTGGCGGGACTGCTCGGCTGGATCGCCGCGCGGCGCGGCCTGGGGCCGCTCCACGAAATCGCCGAAATTGCCCAAGGCATCTCCGCGAACCGGCTTACCGAGCGGCTTTCCCTCGACTCGGTACCGGTCGAGTTGGTCGATCTGGCTACTTCGTTCAATGAAATGCTGGCGCGCCTGGAGGACTCCTTTCAACGGCTGTCCCATTTCTCGTCGGATCTGGCCCACGAGCTCAGGACGCCGGTGAGCAATTTGACCATCCAGACCCAGGTGGCCTTGTCGCAGTTGCGCTCGACAGAGGATTACCGCGAGGTGCTGTATTCCAACCTGGAGGAATTCGAGCGGCTCGCCCGGATGGTCGGCGACATGTTGTTTCTCGCCAAGGCGGACAATGGTCTGATGGTGCCGAACCGGGCCAGCCTCGATCTTGCCAAGGAGGTCGACGAATTGATCGGATTCTACGAGGCCCTGGCCGATGAGCAGAAGGTGGTGATGGTGCGCAGCGGCAGTGCCAGCGTGCTGGGCGACCAGATCATGTTGCGCCGCGCGATCGGCAACCTGCTTTCCAACGCCATCCGGCATGCTCGGCCGGATACCACCGTGACGGTCGAACTGAGTAGTGCGGTCAAGGACGGCGTTCGCATTGTCGTGCAAAACTCCGGCCAGACCATCCCGCCGGAACATCTTTCTCGCCTCTTCGACCGCTTCTACCGTGTAGATCCCGCTCGCCAGCACCTCAGCGACGGCGCCGGCCTGGGCCTGGCCATCACCAAGTCCATCGTCGAGGCGCATGGCGGCAGAATAACCGTAACGTCCGAAGGCGGCGAGACAAGATTCACGCTGACGCTGCCCTAGCGCCGCATCCATTCCGTGTTTACCGTCGATAGCGCACCGCCATGCACTCGCGGCGTTTTGTGTGTGACCGCAGTGCGGATTTGGAATCCATCGGGTCCTCCGCCCCAAAGCGGATGAATGAGCAGCCAAGCAGTCTTGTCCTGTTTGGTCACCAACCACGGCAGGTAGCAGCCCGCGATCTCCACGACGGCGGCGAGCGCGAAGAGTGCGGTGACTTTGGCTAGCTCGATCATCTTCGGTATCAGTGGCTGTGCCGGTGAGCGTGGCGCGTGCTAGGCGGCGCCGGCTCGCCGTGTCCTTGTCCGTGCCTCATGTCTGGCGCAATGCATGAGCGTACCTGGTCATGGTGCAAACAATCACAGGTCATGATTCAAGTCCCAGATCATATGAGCGTCGACGAGCAGGCCGTAATAAGCCTTCAGGGCCGTGAGCTGCGCTTGCAGCGCGTTGTTGATGGCCATTGTCGCCTGGCGGCGCGCCAGCAGCAGGGCTTGCAGTTCCGCTTCGCCGAGCGCATAGGCCCGCTGCATCAGTGCGGCGTTCTCCTGCATGGCCGCAGCGCCTTCGCGGGCGATTAGCAGGCTGTCATAGGTTCCACGGGCGGTCGCGAGGGCGCTTGCGATCTCCGTCTCAAGCTGGCGCTTCCTGAGTTCGACTTCCTGGCGCGCGACTTCCACCGCGGCTATCGCTTTGGCATTGCGTGTATCGCGCACGCCCCCGGGGATC
>CAYHXK010000182.1:1273-5827 GCA_964360125.1 uncultured Sterolibacterium sp. | reverse complement strand
ACATGTTTCAGCGCCCAGTTGAACACGCTATGGCCCAGCAGTTGCGGACCCAGCGCCAGCCCCAGCAGGCACGCCCAGCCCGCCGCCGGAAATCCCCACAGCGGCGCCGCGGCGAGCAGCGCCACGGCAATCAGCGCGATGGCGCAACTGGTATAGATCAGCCAGATGTAGGCCAGCAGGGAGAGCCGGCGGCGCAGCTCGCGACCGATCAGGAAATAGCCGGAAACGCTGAGTGCGCCCAGCAGCGCCAGGCTGTTGCCGAGCAGCGGATTGGGCTGGACAATTCCAGCGCCTGCGCCACCACCACCGCTATCGGCGAAAAAAATCAGCGCGCTGCCGCCCAGGGCAATGCCGATGGCGACCACCAGTCCCTTGCGCATGCGCTCGTGGAAAATCAGCATCGAAGCCAGCGCGATCCAGATCGGGTTGGTGGTCACCAGCACCGTGCTGCTGGCCACCGAGGTATACGCCAGCGAGCTGATCCAGGTGGCGAAGTGCGCGGCCAGCAGGCTGCCGGCGAGCAGTGCCAAAACGCTGTCGCGCCGCGACAAGGCGCGGATTTCACCGGAAGCGCGCGCCAGCGCCAGCGGCGTGAGCAGCAGCGCCGCCAGCGCCAGGCGCAGAGCGGCAATCGACAGCGACGGCACACCGGCGCCCTGTGCATAACGCACCAGGATCGAACTCGAGGAAACCACCAGCACGCCCAGCCCGAGCGCCGCATACGCCCAGGACTTGCCGACATGCCTATTCATCCTGGAAAAAGCTATTGAAACGCCGTTTTTAGGTTCATGGATGAAACCGCAACTGCCATTTTTCATTTTATTTAGCGCCCGGCATCATGCAAACCATGTTAGCTTAAGCCCCTTCCCTGCGGTTCCGACAAGATATTGATTCCTGTATCATTGCGGCCAGTCAGAACCTTCCTCCCGCTCACACCCCTACCCTGCGCATGATCCGAAAGCTGCTGCGGCGCGCCATCAACGTATTGCGCCGCGTCCCCACCTCCCCTGCCTCCGGTCCGGCGGCGATTCCGCTGGCCCGCCACGGCATCCATCGCGAAGCGATTTCTTCCGGCGCCCGGCGTACCTGCGAGACGCTCCAGCAGAGCGGCTTCAAGGCCTATGTGGTGGGCGGCGCGGTGCGCGACCTGATCGCCGGCATCGCGCCGAAGGATTACGATATCGCCACCGACGCCACGCCCGACCAGGTGCGCGGCCTGTTCCGCCGTTCCCGCATCATCGGCCGGCGGTTCCAGATCGTCCATGTGATGCAGGGCGGCGAGACGCTCGAAGTCTCCACCTTCCGCGCCGCCCACGATGCCGACACCCAGAAAGACGAGCACGGCCGCGTGCTGCGCGACAATGTCTTTGGCAGCCTGGCGGACGACGCGGCGCGGCGCGACTTCACCATCAACGCGCTGTACTACGACCCGGTGGCACAAACGGTGCTCGACTATCATCACGGCGTCGCCGACCTGAAGCAGAAGACCCTGCGCATCATCGGCGAACCGCGCGCCCGCTACCGCGAGGATCCGGTGCGCATGCTGCGCGCCGTGCGCCTCTCGGCAAAACTCCGGCTGAGCATCGATCCGGCGGCGCGCGCACCGATCCGCGAGATGGCGGCGCTGATGGAAAACGTGCCGGTGGCGCGGGTGTTCGACGAGATGCTCAAGCTGCTGTGCTCCGGCCACGCCGTCGAATGCGTCAAGCGCCTGCGCGACGAAGGCCTGCACCACGGCCTGCTGCCGCTGCTCGACGTGATCCTGGAGCAGCCGATGGGCGAGAAATTCGTCATGCTGGCGCTGGCCAGCACCGACGAGCGGGTGCGCCTGGGCAAGCCCACTTCGCCCGGCTTCCTCTTCGCCACTTTGCTGTGGCACGAAGTCCTGGCCGACTGGGAAGCCCGCAAGAAACAAGGGGAAGTGCCGATTCCGGCGTTGTTCGAGGCGATGGACGCGGTACTCGATCAGCAGTCGGAAAAACTCGCCATTACCCGGCGCATCAGCGGCGACATCAAGGACATCTGGTCCTTGCAGCCGCGCTTCGACAAACGCGCCGGCAAGGCTACGCTGCGTCTGCTGGAACAACCGCGCTTTCGCGCCGGATATGACTTCCTGTTGCTGCGCGCACAGAGCGGCGAGGTGGCGATGGAACTGGCCGACTGGTGGACCCGCTTCCAGGCAGTGGAGGGCGAGGAACGCATGGCCATGTTGCTGCCGGAGAGCAAGGGCAAGAAACGCCGCCGCGGTAGCCGGCGCAGCGGCGCCCAGGCGCAGGGAGGTGACCCGGCCGCAGTGGAGCCTGCCGCGTGAGCAGAGCCGCAACGGTGGCCTCGGTTGCCTACGTAGCGCTCGGCGCGAACCTGGGCGACCCGGTTGCGACCATCGAGACCGCCATCGCGGCGCTCGCCGACACGCCTGCCACATGCCTGCTGGCAGCCTCTTCGCTCTACCGCACGGCGCCGGTCGGGCTCAGGAACCAGCCCGACTTCATCAACGCCGTGGCGAAACTGGAAACCAGCTTAAGCCCGCTGGACCTGCTCGCAGCGCTGTTCGCCATCGAGGCGCGCTTCGGCCGCAGCCGCGGCGTGCCCAACGCGCCGCGCACTCTTGACCTGGACCTGCTGCTATACGGCGAGGTTGCCCTGAGCGAGGCACGGCTGACTTTGCCGCATCCACGCATGCATCAACGCGCCTTTGTACTGATACCCTTGCTGGAGATCGCCCCCGCTTGCAAGCTCCCGGGGCTAGGCGCGGCGCGCGATCAGCTCAAAAGCTGTCACGGTCAACGCATCGAACTGCTGGCACGCGGTGCAGCCGCCGCTCAAGCTTGAATCACCGTGGACTGGATTGTCTAAGCTTGGCGCAATCTTTAGTATTCCGCTGAAAGGAAGCCTCTCATGACCTACCTCGCCAGCAACAAGCCGATCACCCTGCCCGAACTTTTGCGCATGAAACGCGAAGGCGAGAAGATCGCCATGCTCACCGCCTACGATGCCAGTTTCGCGGCGCTGGAAGATCGCTGCGGCATCGATGTCATTCTGGTCGGCGATTCGCTCGGCAACGTGATCCAGGGCAAGACCTCGACGCTGCCGGTGACGATGGAGCAGATGATCTATCACACCGAATGCGTCGGCCACATGGCGCAACGCGCCATGTGCGTCGCCGACATGCCTTTCGGCAGCTACCAGGAATCGAGGGAACAGGCCTTGCGCAACGCCGTGCGCCTGCTTGCCGTGGGCGCCGAAATGGTCAAGCTCGAAGGCGGCCTGGTGATGGCCGAGACCGTGCATTTCCTGGTCGAACGCGGCATCCCGGTATGCGCGCATATCGGCCTGACGCCGCAGTCGGTGCATATGCTGGGCGGCTACCGGGTGCAGGGGCGCGGCGATGAAGCCGCAACCAAAATGAAGGCCGAAGCCCAAGCGCTGGAACAAGCCGGCGCGACGCTGATGGTGCTGGAAATGGTGCCGGCCGTGCTCGCCACGGAACTCTCGCAACAGCTCCATGCCTGCGCCACCATCGGCATCGGCGCCGGTCCCGGCTGCGATGGCCAGGTACTGGTATTGCACGACATGCTCGGCGTCTACCCCGGCAAGAAAGGACGTTTCGTCAAGGACTTCATGGCCGCAGCGCAGAGCATCGACGGCGCCGTGACCTCCTATATCGCGGAGGTCAAGAACGGCAGCTTCCCCGCACCCGAACACACCTATTGAAATCAACCAACGATGAAGATTCACGAAACCATCTCCGGCCTGCGCTCCGGTGTTAATACTGCCGGTCGCGTGGTGCTGGTGCCCACCATGGGCAACCTGCATGACGGCCACATTTCCCTGATGAAACGGGCGCAATCATATGGCGATACGGTACTGGTATCCATCTTCGTCAACCGCCTGCAGTTTCGCCCCGGCGAGGACTTCGAAAAGTATCCGCGCACCTTCGAGGCGGACTGCGAGCGGCTGGTTGCCGCCGGCGTCGACCACCTGTTCCTCCCGGCCGAAAGCGAGATGTATCCAACGCCGCAGCGCTATTTCGTCGAGCCGCCGGCCGAACTGATCGACATCCTCGAGGGCGAGTTCCGCCCCGGCCATTTCCGTGGCGTGGCCACCGTGGTAATGAAGCTGTTCAACATCGTCCAGCCCCAGGTGGCGGTATTCGGCAAGAAGGACTACCAGCAGATGCTGGTGCTCAGCCACATGGCGCGCGACCTGGCCCTGCCCATCGCGATTGTCGCCGCCGATACGGTGCGCGCCGCCGATGGCCTCGCCCTTTCGTCACGCAATGGCTTTCTTTCCGCGCTGGAAAGAGCCGAAGCGCCGCGCCTGCACCGCTTGCTGGAAGGTTTGCGCCAGGCCATTCAGGCAGGGGAACGCGACTTCGCCCGGCTGGAACGCGGGGCCATGGCGGAACTCAGCGCCCATGGCTGGGAACCGGACTACATCGCGGTGCGCCGGCAGGCGGATTTGCAAGCGCCCGACCCTCACGCCGCCGAGGCCCAGCTGGTGATCCTGGGTGCGGCGCGCCTGGGGACAACGCGCCTCATCGACAACCTGGAA
>CAYHXK010000182.1:0-1173 GCA_964360125.1 uncultured Sterolibacterium sp. | reverse complement strand
CTGCGCGCCGTGCATCAGAGCAGCGTGCGCGCCAAGGTGGCCGGCGAGATTGTCGAAGTGGCGGTGCGCGAAGGCGAACGGGTCGCCGCCGGCCAGTTGCTGGCGCGCATCGATTCGAGCGAATACGCATCCCGCCTCGCCGACCGGCAAGCGAGCTACGAGGCAGCCCGCGCCCAGGCGGCTTTCGCCGAATCGACGCGCAGGAAAAACGAGGAACTGCTGCAAAAGAAATACATCTCGCCGCAAGCTTATGACAATGCCAAGTCAGGGGCGGAAGTCGGCGCCTCCCAGGCGCACTCGCTGGAAGCCCAGGTAGCCCTGGCGCAGAAGGCGCTTGACGACACCATGGTGCGCGCCCCGATCGCCGGCTGGATCGCCGAGCGCACGGTGCAGCGCGGCGACAAGACTGCGGTCGACGGCAGGCTGTTCACCTTGGTCGATCTCGGCCTGCTGGAACTGGAAGCGCTGGTGCCCGCCAACGAGATCGCCCAAGTCGCCGTCGGCCAGTCCTTCTCCCTGGTCGTCGAAGGTTACGGCCAGCGTAGCTTCCAGGGGCATGTCGCCCGTATCGGGCCGCAGGCGGCAAGCGGCAGCCGCTCGGTGCCGATCTATATCGAAGTCGCCAACCCGGCTGCGGCCCTCAAAGCCGGCTTGTTTGCCGAGGGCAGGCTGTCGCTCGGCCGACACCCGGTTGCAGCCTTGGTGCCGCTGACGGCGCTGCACAGCGAATCCGGCGTCAGCTTCGTGTACGTGATCGTTGGCGGCGACGGCGAACGCATCCGCCGCCAGCCGGTCGAGGTGGGCGTCGTCAGCGAAACCGAAGGCACGGCTGAGATCCTCAAGGGCCTCGCCGCCGGCAGCCGCATCGTCGCCAACAATCTCGGCGCGCTGAAGGAAGGCGCGCGCGTCAAACTGACCGCGAAACCCTAGTCTCCATGACACAGCCCAACTCACTTTCGGAGCACTTGTTTTGGGGGGATTTACAAGGGGGCTTGCCCTCTTGTTCCCATACGGGGGATAAACAAGGGGAGGGTCTCCCCTTGTTCGTACACTTCGCTTTTCCGGCCCCACGTAGTACACCTGTTTCCTTCCTACTCCGATCGCCTTAATTCATGTGGTTCACCCGCATCAGCATCGGCAACCCGGTGTTCGCCACCATGCTGATGCTGGCCT
>CAYHXK010000181.1:3730-5830 GCA_964360125.1 uncultured Sterolibacterium sp. | reverse complement strand
TAGTACTCGGGGAGCGCGCAGATGGCGCGGAACAGGGCGCTGCCAAGCGCGTCATAGAAAAACCGGGGTGGAATCGACGGCGTGCTGGCCGTCAAGGTTGCCACCAGCGCCTGGCGCACAGCGGCAGTGTCAGGTTGCGGGCCATGGATCAGGGAAATGTCGGGCATGATTCGGTGAACTTTCCGTCCCTGCTTTGCGCTATCCGCCGATTGAAGAACGCGACACTTTAGCGGAACACCACGGTCTTGTTGCCGTGGGTGAGAACGCGGTCTTCCAGATGATAACGCAGGCCACGGGCGAGCACCGCCTTCTCGATGTCCTTGCCGTAACGCACCATGTCCTCGACCGAGTCGGAATGGTCGATGCGGATCACGTCCTGCTCGATGATCGGCCCCTGGTCGAGATCGACGGTAACGTAATGACAGGTCGCGCCGATCAGCTTGACGCCGCGCTGGTAGGCCTGATGATAGGGTTTGGCGCCGACGAAACTGGGCAGGAAGCTGTGGTGGATGTTGATGATGCGGCCCGGATAGGCGGCGCAGAGTTGCGGCGGCAATATCTGCATGTAGCGCGCCAGCACCATGGCGTCGCCGCGCGCGGCATCGAACAGGCGCATCACCTCGGCATACGCCGCGTCCTTGTTGGCGGGGACTATCGGCACATGATGGAAGGGAATGCCGTGCCATTCGACGAAGCCGCGGAAATCGTCGTGGTTCGAGATCACGCAGGGGATCTCGATGTCCAGTTCCTTCGACTGCCAGCGCGCCAGCAGGTCATAGAGACAGTGCTCCTGTTTCGAGACGAGAATGACCACGCGCTTCCTCACCGCGCTGTCGCTGAGTCTCCAGTCCATCGCCAGTTCCGCCGCGAGCGGGGCAAACCTGCGGCGGAACTCGGCGCTGTCGAAAGGCAGAGAATCCGCCTTGACCTCGATGCGCATGAAGTAGCGAGCGGGCTCCGCCAATGGGTCGGCGGAGTCGGCACAGGAATCGGCGTGGTAACTGGATTCGAGTATCCAGCCATTTTGTTCGGCGATGAATCCGGCCACGCGCGCGACGATGCCGACCCGGTCGGGGCAGGATGCAGTCAGGGTGTAATAGCGTTGGCGATGCATCAGATGCGCTCGCTGGCCTTGCGTATTTCCGCATCGAGCTCGGCGTAGTTCATGCTCACCGGATACTGCGGGAATTCCCGAATCACGTTTTCCGGCGGGTGGAACAGGATGCCGGCATGCGCTTCGCCCAGCATGGCGGTGTCGTTGTAGGAATCGCCGGCGGCGATCACCTTGAAGTTAAGCTCCTTGAAACGCCTTACCGCCTCGCGCTTTTGCTCCGCCATGCGCAGGTGATAATTCACCAGCAAACCCTCGGCATCGGCCTCCAGCCTGTGGCAGAACAGCGTCGGCATGCCCAGTTGCCGCATCAGCGGCATGGCGAATTCATAGAAAGTATCGGACAGGATCACCACCTGGAAACGCTGGCGCAGATCGTCGAGAAAATCCCTGGCGCCGGCCAGCGGGCCCATTGCGGAGATCACTTGCTGGATGTCCGGCAACCCGAGCTTGTGCTGCGCCAGGAGGGCCAGCCGATATTTCATCAATTTGTCGTAGTCCGGCTCGTCGCGCGTGGTACGGCGCAGTTCCGGGATGCCGCTGCGGCGGGAAAATTCGATCCAGATTTCCGGGACCAGCACGCCTTCGAGGTCGAGACAAACCAGTTGCACGTTAAAACTCCCTGAAGCGGCGAGCCGCAAAGCGCGAATTCTAGCATCCGCGGCACCCCGATCCGGCGGCGGCGACTGTGCGTCCGGGGTAATTTGTGACAGACGGTGGCACTACGGATTACAATGCGCGTGTGATCGACGAACCCGTCTCCGTCTGCCTCACCCATCATTTCCTGATTGCCATGCCCGCCATGGTCGATCCCAATTTTTCGCGCTCCCTCACCTATATTTGCGAACACAACCAGCATGGCGCCCTCGGCGTCATCGTCAATCGGCCGATGGACATGGATCTCGCCACCCTGTTCGAGCGTGTCAATATTCCCTTTGCAGAAATGGCCCGGCAATCGGCCATCGGCGCCATGCCGGTGTATTTTGGCG
>CAYHXK010000181.1:0-3720 GCA_964360125.1 uncultured Sterolibacterium sp. | reverse complement strand
CGACCGCGGCTTCGTGCTGCATCGCCCGGCCGGCCATTGGCAATCGACGCTGCTCGTCAAGGAAGACATCGGACTCACCAGCACCCGCGACATACTCGTGGAAATGGGCTCCTCCGGGATTCCCTCGGAGATCCTGGTGACCCTCGGCTACGCCGGCTGGTCGGCCGGCCAGCTCGAATGGGAACTGTCGCAGAACGCCTGGCTGACCGTCGGCGCCGACCCGCAGATCCTCTTCGAGCTGCCGCCGGAAGAACGCCTGGCGGCGGCGATGCAACTGCTCGGCGTGGATTTCGCCAACCTCTCCGAGGTGGCGGGACATGCCTGAGGGCACGGTGCTGGCTTTCGACTTCGGCCTCAAGCGCATCGGCGTTGCCGTCGGCGAGACCTTGCTGGGCCAGGCACGACCCCTCGCCACCCTCGTCGGCGAAGCCAACGCTGCGCGCTTTGCCGCGATCGGCAAGCTTATCCAGGAATGGCAGCCGGCGCGGCTGGTGGTCGGACTGCCGCGGGCGCTGGACGGAACCGAACACCAGATGAGCGCCCGTTGCCAGCGTTTTGCCCAGCAGTTGGAAGGCCGTTTCGGCCTGCCGGTGATCCTGGTGGACGAAAGGCTGAGTTCCAGCGAGGCCGAGACCCGTCTGCGCGATGCCGGCCTGACCTGGCAGGCGTGCAAGCAGCAGGTGGACGCCGTCGCCGCACAAATCATCTTGCAGGATTACTTCGATGCCCAACTCGCCACCGCACCCTCCTGAATTGCCCGCAGCCGAGACCCTGTTTGCCGCCCTGGTCGAGGCGATGCGGCCCGATGCCGGTCCGGCGATGGCGCTGGTCGGCATCCACACCGGCGGCGTCTGGCTGGCCGAGCGCCTGCACGCCGCGCTCGGACTGGCCATGCCGCTGGGCAGCATCGACGTGGCATTGCACCGCGACGACTACGCCAGCCGCGGCCTGCCGCGCGGCGGCAAGTCCAGCTCGATTCCCTTCGACATCGACGGCGCGCACATCGTCATCGTCGACGACGTGCTCAACACCGGACGCACCATCCGCGCCGCCATGAACGAGCTGTTCGACTATGGGCGGCCCGGCCGCATCGATCTGGCGGTACTGGTCGACCGCGGCGCGCGCGAACTGCCCATCTGCGCCCGCTATTGCGCCCTTACCCTGGCCGAACACCTGCCCGCGTCGCAGGAGCTGGTGCTGACGCGCGCCGGAAACGATCCGCACGCTCTCCTTAGTCTTACGCTCAAGGACCGACTCGATGCATAACCGGCAAAAAAATATCCAACTTGACAACCAGGGTCGGCTGAGACACTTGCTTACCATAGAAGGCCTGCCGCGCGAGACTCTCACTGCGATCCTCGATACCGCCGCGCCTTTCACCGGGATTGCCGAGCGCGAGGTGAAGAAATTGCCGCTGCTGCGCGGCAAGAGCGTGTTCAACCTGTTCTTCGAGAACTCGACGCGCACCCGCACCACCTTCGAGATCGCCGCCAAGCGGCTCTCCGCCGACGTCATCAACCTCAACATCAATACTTCCAGCGCCTCCAAGGGCGAAACGCTGCTGGATACGGTCGACAACCTGGCGGCGATGCAGGCCGACATGTTCGTGGTGCGCCACGCCTCGAGCGGCGCGCCGCACCTGATCGCCGAGCACCTCGCCGCCACCGGGCGCGAGCATATCCATGTGGTCAATGCCGGCGACGGCCGCCATGCCCATCCGACGCAGGGCCTGCTGGATATGTACACCATCCGCCACTACAAAAATAACTTCGCCAACCTGACGGTGGCGATCGTCGGCGACATCCTCCATTCGCGCGTGGCGCGCTCGCAGATTCACGCCCTCACCACGCTCGGCGTGCCGGAAGTGCGGGTGATCGCGCCCAAGACCTTGTTGCCGACCTGCGTCGAACGGCTCGGCGTGCGGGTTTTCCACGATATGCGCGAGGGGCTGCGCGGCGTCGATGTGGTGATGATGTTGCGCTTGCAGAACGAGCGCATGAACGGCGCGCTGCTGCCCAGCCCGCAGGAATTCTTCAAGTCCTATGGATTGACGCCGGAAAAGCTGGCGCAGGCCAAGCCCGACGCCATCGTCATGCATCCGGGACCGATGAACCGCGGCGTCGAGATCGATTCCGCGGTCGCCGACGGCACCCATGCGGTGATCCTGCCGCAAGTCACTTTCGGCATCGCCGTGCGCATGGCGGTGATGAGCATGCTGGCGGGGGGCTGACCATGAAGATACATATCCAAAACGGCCGCGTCATCGACCCCGCCAACGGCATCGACCGCATCGCCGATGTTTTCGTCGCGCGCGGGCATATCGTTGCCATCGGCCAGGCGCCGGCGGATTTTGAAAGCAGCGGCACCGTCGATGCCAGCGGCTGCATCGTCTGTCCCGGTCTGGTCGATCTCTCGGCGCGGCTGCGCGAACCGGGCTTCGAGTACCGGGCGACGCTCGAATCGGAGATGGCCGCCGCCGCGGCCGGCGGCGTCACCAGCCTGGCTTGCCCGCCCGACACCGACCCGCCGCTGGACGAGCCGGGACTGGTGGAGATGCTCAAACACCGGGCGCGCCTGCCCGGCTTTGCCCATGTATACCCGGTCGGCGCGCTGACCCAGCAACTGGCCGGCGAGCGCCTGACCGAGATGGCGGAACTGGCGGAGGCCGGCTGCATCGCTTTCGGCCAGGCCGACCGGGCCATCGTCGATACCCAGGTGCTGCTGCGCGCCATGCAGTACGCCGCCACTTTCGATTTCCCCGTCTGGATGCAGGCGCAGGACCCTTTCCTGGCGCGCAATGGCGTGGCCCACGACGGCGAAGTGGCCGCGCGCCTCGGCCTCACCGGCATCCCGGTGGTCGCCGAAACGGTCGCCCTGTCCACCCTCCTGCAACTCGCCCGCGAGACCGGCGCACGCATCCACATCCGCCGCATCTCCAGCGCCGCCGGCCTGGAGATGCTCACTGCCGCGCGCGCCAGCGGCATCAATGCGACCTGCGATGTAGCCGTCCATCACCTGCATCTGTGCGAACACGATATCGGCAACTTCAATCCGCACGCCCGCCTCGTTCCTCCGCTGCGCGCCCAGAGCGACCGCGATGCGCTGCGCCGCGGGCTGGCCGACGGCACTATCGACGCCCTGTGCTCGGATCACTCGCCGGTCGACGACGACGCCAAGCAGATGCCCTTCGACGAAGCCGAGCCCGGCGCCACCGGTCTGGAATTGCTGCTGCCGCTCACCCTGAAGTGGGCCGCGGAGATGAAGCTGCCGCTGCTGCAGGCACTGGCCCGGATTACCAGCGATCCGGCCCGCATTATCGGCATCGAAGCCGGTACCCTGGCGGTCGGTGCGCCGGCGGATATCTGCGTCTTCGACCCGCAGGCTTCCTTCCGCGTCAGCCGCGAAGCGCTCAAGAGCCAGGGCAAGAACACCCCCTTCCTCGGTCTGGAACTCCCCGGCCGCGTCTGCTACACCCTGATCGACGGACACCTGGCCTACTCGACAGCGTTTTCCTGAGGCGGCAAGCGGTGAAACCGCGCGTCTAAAGATTGACGACGACGAGCTATAAACCTGGAAAAAGCTATTGAACCGCAAAGGACGCAGAGGACGCAAAGGAAAACCAGGAATTGGCGAATTGTTGCGCCTCACCTGTAAGGTGAATCGATTATGTTGCATCAGCATTTGAATTCCTTTGCGTCCTCTGCGTCCTTTGCGGTTCAA
>CAYHXK010000180.1:0-5830 GCA_964360125.1 uncultured Sterolibacterium sp. | reverse complement strand
CAAGGTCAATTCAACTTAAAGTGATTTCCCGGCAACATCCCACCCGCCCGGGATGTTGGGTTGCGGCCTATGCAGGATGAAGTTTTTCATCACATAAGCATGGACTCTGAAAAAAGCTCACAGTAATGTGTGCCCCTTGTTTGTTGGTGGTGATGGGTGGACTTGAACCACCGACCCCCGGATTATGAATCCGATGCTCTAACCGACTGAGCTACATCACCGATCGCTGCGGGAACACCTGAATGCCGACTGTCCCCCTTTGCAAGGGGCGGAATTATCCAGCGTGCAGCCAAGCCTTGTCAAGTTGAGCAGCCTCCGCGACAATGCATGCATGAAACAGGATTTCGATATCGTCATTGTCGGTGGCGGACTTGCCGGACTCTCCCTGGCTGTGGCCATGCGCACCAGCCGCCTGTCCATCGCCGTGGTCGAGGGGCGCCTGCCGGTACAGCCTGATGGCTGGGATGCGCGTATTTATGCGGTAAGTCCCGCCAATGCGCGCTTCCTGGCCGAAATCGGCATCTGGCGGCACTTTTCACCTGCCCGCCTGGGACCGGTGCGGGAAATGCAAGTTTTCGGTGATGCCGGCGGGCGGCTGGATTTCTCCGCTTATGACAGTGGAGTGAGCGAACTGGCCTGGATCATCGAGGCATCGCTGATGCAAGGCGAGCTGTGGGAAACAGTCAAGCGTCAAGGCAACGTAGTCTTGTTTTGCCCGGCTCGACCGCAGGCACTGGAGATCCAGGCTGATTCGGCACAGCTGATCCTGGAGGACGGCATAAGGCTCGGCGCACGCTTGGTCGTTGCCGCCGACGGTGCCGATTCCTGGACGCGGCAGGCTGCCGGCATCGAGGTGGCTTTCATGCCCTATCGCCAGATGGGCGTGGTCGCCAATTTCACCTGCGAGAAACCCCACCGCGATACCGCTTGCCAGTGGTTCCGCGCGGATGGCGTATTGGCCTATCTGCCGCTGCCGGGAAGCAATCTGATCTCAGTCGTCTGGTCTACTTCCGAGGAACATGCCCGCGAACTGCTGGCATTGCCCGCCGATGAATTTTGTCGCTGCGTCGCATCCGCCGGAGACCAGCACCTGGGCGGACTCTCCCGGTTGACGCCGCCAGCCGCCTTCCCGCTGCGGCTGATGCGCGCCCCGCACACAGTAGCGCCGCGTCTGGCGCTGATCGGCGATGCCGCCCATACCATCCACCCGCTTTCCGGCCACGGCATCAACCTCGGTTTTCAGGATGCGCGCGCGCTCGCGGAGGTGCTCGCCAGCTGCCCGGACTATGTGGATTGCGGCGATGAAAGGTTGTTGCGCGCTTACGAACGGACGCGAATCGAGGAAGTGGTTGCGCTACAATCGCTGACGCATGGGTTGCAGCGATTGTTTCTCCCTCGCGCAGCGCCGCTTTCCCTGTTGCGCAACGCCGGATTGAATCTCGTCAACACCTTACCTATCGTAAGAGATGCCTTGGTGCGCTATGCCCTGGGTTAGGTCTATTCACTTTGCTTTTCCTTATATCGGAGCTTACATGTTGAAAAATATCCTCGCCTGCTGTTTGGCCGTTTTCTCCCTCTCGGCCAGCCTGGCGCACGCCGCTGAAGCAGACATCAGGAAAGCCGTCGCGGCGTTATACGGGGCGAACGCCAGGGTGGACGCGGTCCGCAAGGCGGAAGCGCTTAACTTGTATGAAGTCCGGATCGGCGGCGATATTTTTTACTCCGACGAAAAGGGGACCTATTTCGTTCAAGGCGATATCATCGATGTCAACGCGCGTCAGAACATCACCGAAGCCCGCAAGAACAAGCTGGCCCAGATCAAGTTTGCCGACCTGCCCCTGGAGATGGCGGTAAAGACGGTGCGCGGCAACGGCAAGCGGATTTTCGCCACCTTCGAAGACCCGAACTGCGGCTATTGCAAGAAATTGGCGAAGGACATGGCCGGCATGACCGACTACACGATGTATACCTTTCTCTATCCGATTCTCTCGGCGGATTCCGGCGAAAAATCCAAGGCCATCTGGTGCGCCGCCGACCGCGCCAAAGCCTGGAGCGAGTGGATGGTAAACGACAGCGCTCCCACCGCCGCAAATTGCGCAACGCCGATCGACAAGGTGGTGGCGCTCGGCCAGAAACTCAATGTGCGCGGCACGCCGACGATCTTCTTTACCAATGGCGAGCGCATTCCAGGGGCCTTGCCGGCAGCGCAGCTGGAAAAAGAGCTGAATCGCGTCGCCTCCGCCAAATAAGAGGCGGCGGGGAGACCCGCTAAGCTCTCGGATGATGCATCGCGTGGAGTTGCTTGAGGCGCTCGCGCGCCACATGGGTATAGATTTGCGTCGTCGAGATATCGGCATGGCCCAGCAGCATCTGCACCACGCGCAGGTCGGCCCCGTGATTGATGAGATGGGTGGCGAAGGCATGGCGCAACACGTGCGGCGAGATCGGCTTGACGATGCCGGCCCGCACGGCGTAACGCTTGATGAGCATCCAGAACATCTGCCGGCTGAGCGCAGAGCCGCGCGCAGTGACAAAAACCTCATCGCAGGCGCGCTGCTTGAGCAGCGCCGGACGGCCCTCCTGCTGATAGCGCAGCAGCCAGTCGACGGCAAATTCCCCGAGCGGGACCAGCCGCACCTTGTCGCCCTTGCCACGAATGCGCACCACCCCCTCGTTGAGGTTCACCTCGAACATCTTCAAGCCCACCAGTTCGCTCACGCGCAGACCACTGGCATACAGCAGTTCAAGCATGGCGCGGTCGCGCAAGCCGATAGGCCGCTCGGTATCGGGCGCCGCCAGCAGCTGTTCCACGTCGCCTTCGGATAGCGTCTTGGGAAAGCGCTGCGGCATGGGGGGTTGTTCGATGTTGAGCAAGGGATCGTGCGCGATGCGCCCCTGCGCCAGCAAAAACCGGTAAAAGCGGCGCAACGCGGCATGCAGGCGGCGCTGGCTGGCCGGCTTGGGTTGTTGGACGGGCGGGCGGTGGTGCAAATACGCCAGATAGTCCTTGATGCGTTGTCCGTCGACAGCTTCCAGCGTGCCCCCTTGGTGCGTCAGCCAGCCGGCGAACAGGGCGAGATCGCTGCGGTAAGCCGCCAAGGTGTTCTTCGCCAGGCCATCCTCCAGCCACAGGTTGTCGCAGAACTGATCCAGCAGGGTGCTGTCTGTGTGCGCCGGAGCAGCCAAGTTCACAACCCGCCCTCATGGGCCAACAGCCAACGCTTGATCTCCAGCAGCAGGCCGCCGCCACCGCGGCCAAAACCACCCAACCCGCCCCCGCTGGCGACGACGCGGTGGCAGGGTACGACCAGCGGATAGGGATTGGCGCCGCAGGCATTGCCGACGGCGCGCGGGCCGCTGTGTATGGCCTGGGCCAACTCTCCATATGTGCGCGTCTCCCCGCTCGGGATCGCCGCGATGCCCTCCCAGACGCGGCGCTGAAAGGGAGTACCGGCAGGCATCAAGGGCAGGCCGAATTCAAACGCCGGGTCTTTCAGGTAGGCGCGCAACTGGCGCACCGCCTCCTTGGCCAGCGGGGTTTCAGGCGCCAGCTCGGCGCACGGCGCAAGAAATTCAATCGAGAAAATTTCGTCGGCATTGCAGCGCAAGCCCAAGGCGAAGACGGAAGCGAGTTTTGGCTGGTAAACAACTGCCTGATAGGCGAGGGCACGCATGGTGGCACAGGGCGAAGGTTGATTTGGCTATTGTCGACTGCCCCCGTGCATTCCGCAAGCACCATCAAGACCAGCACCCGTAGCCCTGATGTAAGTGCCCGGATCGGCAGAGTGCTTGCCGTCGGAGTTGCCCAGTCGGCTCTGTGCCGGTGCTCATAAAATCGCTATAATCATGCGCTTATACTTTCCGCCTTCGAGGATCCCGCATGTCCGAACATGAAAACGCCGCCGCCGAGCACAAAACCGACCCGCGGTTTGTGATTCTCGCCTTCGCCTTCCCGCCCCTGTTCATCATGGCTTTTGCCATTGCCATCGTGGCCTATTCGTCCATGTTTTCGGGAATCAAGACTACGGTTGACGAGGAGGCCGTGGCTGCGCGGATTCTTCCGGTGGCCCGGGTGGAACTGGCTGCGGCCGGCGCGAGTGGCGCCAAAGGCTCCAGAAGCGGCGAGGAAATCGTTAACACCGCCTGCGCTTCCTGTCACGCAACCGGCGCTGCCGGTGCGCCGAAGATCGGCGACAAGGCAACCTGGGCGCCGCGCCTGGGACAGGGACTGGACGGACTGGTGAAATCCGCCACGGTCGGCAAGAATGCCATGCCGCCCAAGGGTGGCGCCGATGTCTCGGCAATCGAACTGGCGAGCGCCATCGTTTTCATGGCGAACAAATCGGGCGCCAGCTTCAAGGAACCCAAATAAAATCTTTCGGTTTCTCTCTACGGCGCCATGGATCGCTCAAGCGTGGCGACGGCCACATAGGTTTTGCCGAAACCGTGCGTTGCCGCCGAATGCTCCGACAAATCCGCCGTAAGGCCGGATAAACCCGGATTCGGCGGTTAGCGCCGCGTCTCTCCCTGCTTCAGGGCTTTCACCAGCGCGCGCACCGCTTTCCGATGGGCCGGCGACAGCGCGCCGATCTCCCGCGCCAGCTCGAAATCCACCGCCAACTCCGGCTCCCG
This sequence comes from uncultured Sterolibacterium sp., assembly GCA_964360125.1. Classification (GTDB taxonomy): domain Bacteria; phylum Pseudomonadota; class Gammaproteobacteria; order Burkholderiales; family Rhodocyclaceae; genus JACRAR01. The sequence goes on along the minus strand of CAYHXK010000180.1, from coordinate 1,198 downwards.
CGCCCGATACGGCGCGGCGCGGACGTCGCCCTCATCGCCATAACGCAGCCATTCCGACGCCACCCCCAGCCAGGCGGCCAGCACCCGCAGCTTGTCCTGGGCCGGCAGCGCCTCGCCGTTCAGCCACTTGCGCGCGGCATGCAGGGTCACCGGTGCGCCCGGATAGCGGCGGTTGAACTCGCGCGCCAAGCGGGTAGGACTGCCGCCATCGTCGCCGATGCGGCCCAGCGCTTCGCGCAGCCGGCGGGCGAAGGCTTCCCTTTCCATGATTGATCGCATGGATGGAAGCTACCAGCCAAGACGTTGTCTATCAGTCGATATATTGTGCTTGACGATTGGTAGATATGCTAGCATGATCCTACCTATTCTGGCTTGCGGGAAACCATCGCTTTAACCATACGCCGACGCGCCGTGACAAGCCGTTGGAGATATTAAAACCGAGGGAGTGGAGATCATGACAAGACTGCTGGCCGTCGTTTTCCTTAGCGCTTTGAGTGCCTGCGCACCTGTCCAGGTAGCGCCGCAAGCCAGCCCCGTGGTAACGGTGCGCTGCGTTTATCCGGTGATCACGCCTTTGGCGAGCACCAAGGAATTGCAAAACAAGGGCGGCATAAATATCTCGCTCGCGCCGAACACCTTCGAATGTGCCGATGCTTTCAAATCAACGGCAAGAGAAATTCCTCGGAACCTGTTCGACTTTAACCAGGAGTACAGCCTAGTCAGTTTCATAAATTCCGGCGCAGGGGGAAAACCCGAGAACTACAAATTGATGGAGACCACGTCGACACCGGTGTATGCGGTCAATCCTGAAAAAGTCGCGTTCCGAATCAAGATCAACAATCAAATGCCGCGGGTTTTCAGGGGCGCCGGAACCGTCGTTCTCTACAATTTCGGCGGCAAGAATACGTCGATTAGCTCCCAGGACTACGCCGAACTCTCCAACATAATCGTTCCTCCGAGAACGGAAACAGAACTGAAGATTTTCGGCCCGTCGTTCAAGGATGTCCCGGAGAACACCACGCTCGGCATTTTCTTGTATGACGTCGTGACAAAAACCGACAATGCCGGAAATATCGTCGAGAAGCAGAATTTCGAGTGGTACTACAACTATCAGACCCAGTTCAAAGATGCCAATAGGGAAATTGTAAAGTCGAGAGCTTGGGTAAGGAGGTAATAAGACTAGGATTACGACAATCCA
>CAYHXK010000179.1:0-5841 GCA_964360125.1 uncultured Sterolibacterium sp. | reverse complement strand
ACGTGTTACACTCCGCACCGCGCCGGTCATACCATCAGTCTGTTTGCCGCGCTTCGCGTATAGATTCTCTCTTCGCGTCATCCCCCCGTAAGTGATTCGCCCAGACTGATTCGCCAGGCACAATGTGCTCGCGTAGGCTGAATCCAGGAGCACCCCTATGCATTTTACCGACCTCGGCCTGCGCGCCGAACTACTCCGCGCGATTGCCGATCAAGGCTACGACACGCCCACCCCGATCCAGGCACAGGCGATCCCCGTCGTCCTGGCCGGGCGCGACCTGATGGCCGCTGCACAAACCGGCACCGGCAAGACCGCCGGTTTCACCTTGCCGATCCTGCAACTGCTCGGTAGCCGTCCCGCCGTCTCGCGCACCAAGCCCCGCGTGCTGATCCTCACCCCGACGCGCGAACTCGCCGCCCAGGTGGAGGAGAGCGTGCGTACTTACGGCAAGCACCTGCCGTTCAAGTCGGCGGCGATCTTCGGCGGCGTCAGCATGGGGCCGCAGTTGAAGGCGCTGAAGAGCGGCGTCGACATCCTGGTGGCCACGCCCGGCCGCCTGCTCGACCATCTGGGCCAGCGCAACGCCGATCTTTCCGGCGTCGAAATCTTCGTCCTCGACGAGGCCGATCGCATGCTCGACATGGGCTTCATGCCCGACATCCGCAAGGTCATCAACCTGATCCCCAAGCAGAAGCAGTGCCTGCTGTTCTCGGCGACCTTCCCCGAAGAGATCCGCGCCCTGGCCAAGGGGCTGCTGCGCGATCCGCAAACGGTGGAAGTGGCGCGTCCCAACGCCACCGCCGACCTGGTGACCCAGGCCGTGTACCACGTCGATAAATCGAGGAAGCGCGACCTGCTGGTGAAGCTCATCGAGGACCACAGCTGGCACCAGGTGCTGGTGTTCACCCGCACCAAGCATGGCGCCAACGCGCTCTCGGAAAAGCTCGACAAGGCCGGCATCAGTTCCGCCGCCATCCACGGCAACAAGAGCCAGGGTGCGCGCACCCGGGCGCTGGCCGACTTCAAGAGCCTCAAGCTGAATGTGCTGGTGGCCACCGACATCGCCGCGCGCGGCCTGGACATCGACCAGTTGCCGCATGTGGTGAACTACGAACTGCCGAACGTGCCGGAGGATTACGTACATCGTATCGGCCGCACCGGCCGCGCCGGTTCCAGCGGCGAAGCGATCTCGCTGGTGTGCGTCGACGAGCATTCGCTGCTGCGCGACATCGAGCGGCTGCTTAAGCAGGATATCGAGAAACGCCTGATGCCCGGCTTCGAACCCGATCCCAACATCCGCGCCGAGCCGATCGAGAATGGCCGCAACAAGGGGCGGCAGGGCAAGCCGAGCGGCCAGCGCAGTGCGCAGCGAGGTTCCCAGGCCCCCGGCAAGGCGGTGCGCGGCAGCGGTGGGTCAGGTCGCACTACCACCGGCCGTCATTCCGGAACGCGGCATCACTGAGCGAGCGTTATCTGCGGTTATCAGGAATTGACCGAGAACTGCACCCCGCCTTTCCCCGCCACTGGAGGGTACACGAGAGGTATTAGCGGTAGCGGATGGATGGGATCACCAGATGGTCTTCACTGCGCGACTGGCACGCAGTTTTCCGTCGGCGGTGACCAATGCCGCGTTGAGGATGATGGCTGTCGCGGCGATGATCCGGTCGGCCGGGTCGCCATGCATCTCTTCGCCGAAACTGCCGGCGTGTTGGGCTATTTCTGCAGACACCGGCTCAAAGCGCAACTCGGGCAGCCGACGCGCATCGGCGAGCCATTGTTCCAACGGAGCGGTGAACTGCAAACGGCCGCGGCGCACCGCCGTGACGATTTCGAGCACGCTGATGGCCGATGCCACGACCTGGTTCTCCTTTGCGGCCTTGGCGATGGACAGCTTCGCCGCGCGCGAAAGGGAAGCACCGCCTGTCAGCCACCAGATCAGGGTATGGGTGTCGAGCACGATCAACGGTTCATCTCCCATTCATCCGCTGCTATGGCCGGTTCGAACGGAGCATCGTAACTCACCAAGGTGCCGCGCAGGCGTGTGCGCGCGGCGCTTGATTCATTGCTGGGCGGGACGGGCGGCGTGATTTCCGCGATGACGCGGCCTCGCAGGGTGACGCTCAGCGTTTCGCCCTCCGCCACCATCGCCAGGTAATCGGGAAGGTTTTGTCTCAGGGTGGTGACATTGACCTGTTTCATGGTGGACTCCGTTATGTACATATCAAATGTACAGTTCCTGTGGGGTGATGTCAAGCTGACTTGTCGCCGGCTTTTTCACCGGCTGTTAGCATGTCAAGCAATTGCTCCCTCGAATCATTTCGAGCCTTGGCACTGCTGCGCCATGTCGCCGAACACGAAAACCTCAATATTCGCCAGCTTGCGCAGGAGCTGGGCCGCGACTACAAGAACGTCCATGACGACGTAAGCCTGCTGTGCCAACTCGGCCTGATCGAAAAGCGGGATGCGGGACTGGTGGCGCCCTACGACGAGATCGTCATGCATTACTCGTTGCGACAGGCAACGTAGTCGGGCGGAGGGCCGGCGGTCGACAACATCTAATGATAGTCGTCCTCCCGCTGGTGCCGAATGGCGAGAACGGTCACCGTCGACTGGTCTTCGATTTCAAACAGCGCAACGTATCCGGCCGAGCCGAAGGGGATGATCAGTTCCCGCAGGAATGGATTGTCGTCATCGACCTTGCGGCAACTGAAGGGGAAATCCTGAAGGAACTCAAGAGCCTTGAGGATGGCATCGCGGGCACGCCGGGCTGCGCGAAGATCTTTATCGAGAAGGAAGTTGTATAGGCGGCGCAAGTCTTCCCGCGCCGCCTTCGTGAAACGAACCCGGTAGTTCACCGGGCAGTCGCGGCTTTCGCCTCGGCCGCGCCTAGTAGCTTATCCAGCTCGTCGCGAATTTCATCGACGGAGAAGTACTCGCCGCTACGCCTTGCCTCATCTCGCGACGCCAGACCGCGGGCAATGAATTCGCGCTGCAAACGCCTCCGATCAATGCAGATCCGGATGGAGTGCTCGACAAAGTTGGAAAGGCTCTCGCCCTCCTGGAGAACGCTCTCGGCAGCACGGCGCAATTCGGGGGTCACCCGTAATGATGGAATTGAAGCGGTTTTCATGGACACCTCCTGCGTTGCATTTGCGATGCAGTATGGCACAGCCAACAAGCATCGGCAACTCCTAGCATTGTCCCCTTCAGGGAAACTACTCATGCGTCCGCTTGGCCGTCATGCGACTGTCAGTCTGTACCCAATGAAGCAGGCCAAGGACACGGCCGCCGCCGCAAGGGAACCCGTAGGGCGGGAGCGCATGAGGTGGCGGCCGTGTCCTTGGCCTGCGGCCGGAATGGCGCGACGGATGCGCTATTCCAGAACGCCGGACAACAGTTCGAGCAGCGCGGCGCCATAGCGCTCTGCTTTCGCATCACCTATCCCCGTCACCCGCCTGAGGTCGTCGAGCGTTGCTGGCCGCACGCTGGCCAGTTCGCGCAAGGTCTTGTCGTGCAGGATGACATACGCCGGCACGCCCTGCTCGCGAGCGAGCGCGGCGCGCCAGGCACGCAGGGTCTCGAACAGCGGATCGTCGGCGGGCGAGGCGGCATGCGGCAGGCTGCTCCTGCGGCTCGATGCGCCGGCTTTCTTGCGCGGCGTCTGGCGGCGCAGCAGCAAGGTGGCTTCGCCTTTCAGCACCGGCCGCGCCGCGTCGCTCAGCACCAGGCCGCCAAAGCGCTGCGCATCGGCCTGGAGCAGTCCGGCGGCCAGCAACTGACGGGCCACGCTGCGCCAGCCGGCATCGTCGAGTTCCTGACCGATACCGAAGGTGGGCAACCGCTCATGACCGAATTGCAGCGCCTTTTCGGTGGCCTTGCCGCGCAGGATGTCGATCAGGTGTGCCGCGCCGAAACGCTGGCCGGTGCGGATTGCCGCCGAGAGGAATTTCTGCGCCGCCACCGTGCCGTCCCACAGTTGCGGCGGGGTAATGCAGGTGTCGCAGTTGCCGCAAGACTGTGTCGTCTCGCCGAAGTAGCCGAGCAGCACGCTGCGGCGGCAGCCGGCGGCTTCGCAATACGCCAGCATGGCGTCGAGCTTGCCGCGCTCGATGCGTTTCTGCTCGTCGGGCGCGGCCGATTCGTCGATGCGCTGGCGGTGAATGACCACGTCGTTCATGCCGTAGGTCATCCAGGCTTCCGCCGGTTCGCCGTCGCGGCCGGCGCGGCCGGTTTCCTGGTAGTAGGCTTCCAGGCTCTTGGGCAGGTCGAGGTGGGCGACGAAGCGCACGTCGGGTTTGTCGATGCCCATGCCGAAAGCGATGGTCGCCACCATCACCACGCCTTCCTCGCGGACGAAGCGCTGCTGATGCTGGCGGCGCGATTCCGCGTCCATGCCGGCGTGGTAGGGCAGGGCGGTGACGCCATGGCTTTGCAGCCAGAGGGCGGTCTCGTCCACCTTCTTGCGCGACAGGCAATACACGATGCCGGCATCTAGGCGATGATCGGCGAGGAAGTCGAGCAACTGCTTCCTTGGGTTGTCACGCTCGACGATGGTGTAGCGGATGTTGGGCCGGTCAAAGCTGGCGACGAAAGTGCGCGCCTCGTTCAGGCCGAGCCGGGTCTTGATTTCGCTGCGCGTCAGGGTATCGGCGGTGGCGGTCAGGGCGATGCGCGGCACCGCCGGATAACGCTCGTGCAGCGCCGAAAGCTGGATGTACTCGGGACGGAAATCGTGGCCCCACTGCGAGACGCAATGGGCCTCGTCGATGGCGAACAGGGCGATGCGGTTCGCCGCCGAGAGCCGGTCGAGCAGGGCCAGGAAGCGTTCGGTCAGCAGGCGTTCCGGAGCGACGTAGAGCAGGTCGAGTTCGCCTTGCAGCAGGCGTTGTTCGGTGGCGGCGGCGGTGGCGTAATCCTGCGAAGAGTTGGCGAAGGCGGCGCGCACGCCGGCCTGCAGCAGCGCGTCGACCTGGTCTTGCATCAGCGCGATCAGCGGCGAGACGACGATGCCGCAGCCCGGTCGCAACAGCGCCGGGATCTGGAAGCAAAGCGATTTTCCTCCGCCGGTCGGCATCAGCACCAGCGCGTCGCCGCCACCGGCCACATGGTCGACGATCTCGGCCTGGGCGCCGCGAAAGGCGGCATAGCCGAACACCGAATGCAGCAGGTTGAGTGCGGTGGCGGGTGTGGCAGGACCGCCGGGTACCGAGGCGGAGGATGTCAAAGCGGCGGCAGGGGCAGGGCGCGGCAGCCGCTGGCGTCGCAGCGCAGATAGCTGCCGCTGTCGTACCAGTCGCCCAGCACCCAGCGTTCGCAGACATGGCCGTCGATGGCATGGGTATGCCGCGCGGGCCGATGGGTATGGCCGTGGATGATGCGCGGGTAGCCGTGGCTGCGCAGGACGTTGGCGACGGCATTGGCGTTGACGTCCATGCTGGCGGCGGGCTTGAGTTGTTTCTCCTGTTCGCTTTGCCGGCGCAGCGCCTCGATACGCGCTTTGCGCTGGGCCAGCGGCTGCTCCAGGAAGGCCTTGCGCCACGCATCCGTGCGCACCGTGGCGCGGAATTCCTGGTAGGCCAGGTCGTCGGTGCACAGCGCATCGCCGTGCAGCAGCAGGGTCGGCGTGGCGGCGATGCCGACCAGTTGCGGCTCGGCCAGCAGGGTGGCGCCGCTGGCGGCGGCGAAGCCTGCTCCGGCGAGGAAGTCGCGGTTGCCGGCGATGAAGAACAACCGCGTGCCGCTGTCGGTCAGTTGCTTCAGTGCGGCGCAGATGGCGGCGTTGAAAGGCTCGGCGGGATCGTCGAGCGCGTCGTCGCCGATCCAGTAGTCGAACAGGTCGCC
>CAYHXK010000178.1:0-5886 GCA_964360125.1 uncultured Sterolibacterium sp. | reverse complement strand
ATAGCCTGCCTGATTCCCCAGCAGATCGCACAACGTCAAGTGCGGTTTTTAGGATTATTATTGGGGTTGTAGCGCAGCAATTCACCGCGCTCCATGTCAAAGTACCAGCCATGCAGCGCCAAGGTTTTTTGCGCGACCCGTTCCAGAATCCAGGGGAAAGTCAGCAAGTTGTCCAGGGACACCAGAATGGCCTCCTGCTCGCAGGCTCGTGCCTGCTTTTCCATGGGCTCTCCGTGCATCCGGGACAACACACGGTTGCGCGCTTTGTTGGCAACTTGCATCCAATTGGAAACAAACCCCCCCTGGGATTCGGCACCCGGCGCCTGGTTCAGCAATGCCCGAATACCGCCGCACTGGGCGTGCCCCAGCACGACAATGTCCTCGACTTCCAGATTGCGCACCCCGAACTCCAGCGCGGCGCTGGTGCCGTGATAGTTGCCGCTGGTTTCGAACGGCGGCACCAGGTTGGCGACATTGCGAATGATGAACAAATCGCCGGGGTCGCAGTCGGTCACAATGGCGGGATCCACCCTGGAATCGCAACACCCCACCACGATCGTCCTGGGGGACTGGCCCTGCCTGCTAAGCCGGTCGAAGAGGGCGCGATTCTCTTCAAAATTGTCGCTGCGAAACCGCTTGAAGCCGTCGACCAGTTTCTCGATGTGACTCATCATTCATCCTCCGTCATGCGCTTGAATGCCTCATGGTATTTCTCGCTGGCTGACAGCATCGATTCCGGCGTGATGCCGGATCGAAATAGTGCCTTTGCCAGGACTTGAGTTCAGTAAAATGGCTGCATGGAAATCACCTGCCACCGGGATCGCGAGCTGTCCTGCGAACTCCGCAGCCTGCCCGCCGCTACCTACAATCTGGCGCATACCCTGCTGGCGCGGAGCAAAACCGGCTGCCTGTTCGTCCCAATCCGCACCATGCAGTACCTGGCGATTCTGGACGCGGAGGAATTTGTGTTCGTGGACAGCGCGCGCAAGTGCTGGATCGACATCGCCTGGCGCGATTTCAGGCCGCAGTCGCGCGCTTCGCTCGACGATCCGGTGTCCTACCGGGCGGTATTTTACCAGCTCGACGGCATGCAGCTGATGCATCGCTTGCAAGCGGAGTTCCCACGCGCGCTCAGCGACCTGGCCGCCAAGGGGCGTTTCGACGGGACGGCGCGGGTGCTCAAATTCCCGGCCTCCGAGCGGCGATGATTTTCATGGGTCTTATTCGTCCTCGCCCAGTTCCGGATCCCATCCCCCGTCACGGGCGGTGGTGATGGCCAGGGCATAAAACCGGGTGTGCCGCTCGCGCAACGCTTCCGGCAGACGGCTGGGCATATGCGCATAGGGCTCCCAGGCGGCGTAAACCTGCTCGTAGAGGTTTTGCATGCGCGCCGAATCCCAGCCCGCGCAGGTTTCCGTTTCGGGCAGGATGCCGAATACCCAGGCGTCGCGCACCATGCGCCCGAGGTGGGTCAGGCCGGCGTTGGCGTCCTGTTCGATACCGACATAAGTTTGTTGCGTCATCGTGTCAACCCTGCATAAAGTAGCGGGAGTTTCTCAGGCAATCGTTCCACATGGTCCACCACCATGTAGTTCCTGGCCCCGAAAATCCGCGAGACATATTGATCCGCTCGCGGATCGAGCGACATGCAAAATGTAGTCACGCCGGAACGCGCCATTTCCTCCACGGCCTTCTTGGTGTCGAAACGCAAGTATTGCGGATCGCGCACATCCACGTCCGCGGGTTCGCCGTCGGTAATCACCAGCAGCAGCTTCTTGGCGGATTTCTGCAACTTCAGGTAATGCCCGGCATGGCGGATGGCCGCGCCCATGCGCGTCGAGAGCTGGCCGCTCATGCCCGCCAGGCGGGACTTCGGTACTTCATTATAGGGCTGGCCGAAATCCTTGAAACGGGAATATTCGACATTGTGGCGCCCGTCGGAGCAGAAACCGTGAATCGCGAAGGGGTCGCCGATCTTGTGGATGGCGTCCGCCAGCAAAACCGTGGCCTGGCGCTGCAAATCCAGCACGCTGTAGTCCTGCCCGCTGACTTTTTCGTTGGTGGATTCCGACAAGTCCAGCAACACCATCACCGAAATGTCGCGCACTTTGCGCACCGAACGCATCATGATGCGCGGGTCGGGCTGCTGCCCCATGCGGATGTCGATCATGGCGCGGATGGCGGCGTTGACGTCCACCTCGTCGCCGTCTTCCAGCTTGCGGATGCGCGTCACCCCTTGTGGTTGCAGGGCATCGAGCAGGAACTTCAGCCGGCCGATGGTGCGCTTGTGCTGGGAGGTGATGTCGTCGATCAACTGCAGATCTCCCGCCTTTGGGCGCTTCTCCAGCACTGTGGCCCAGGCCGGCCGTTCGAGCTGGATCTGGTAATCCCACTCCGAGTAATGGTAGGGCTCGGAAACCGGTTCCTTGCCTTCCAGCTCGTTGAAAGATTTGCCCATGTCTTCATAGGGAAAGAGTTCCGTGCCCAGCACCCAGATTTCCTCCGCGTCGTCGCCGGCGTTCTCGACATCGATTTCATTGGCGAATTCCATCAGGCTGACGCGCTTGCGCACCTGCTTGGGGGCTTCGTAACCGGCCGCCATGGCCTTGTCGAAATCGAATTCCTCGAATTCCCAGAAATAGCGATTGTCGTCGCGGTAGGGCGCGGTGAGCAGGTCGCTGCGCGGATTGAAGGCAATGCGCTTGCCCATGAATTGATGCGCCAGTTGCACGCCGATATCCCAGGACACCTGGTTGGTGTCGAGGCGCTCCGCAGCCTGCTTGAACAATACCCGTCCCTGGGCGATCCACGGGTCGTTGTCCTGATAAGCGTCATCCAGCAGGGCGCGCGCCAGGCGGTTGAGATAATCCCCTGCCGATTTTTCCTGCCCGGATTCAATCGTGTGCAAAGCGGCCCACAGGTGCTTGAGACCGGGGAACTTGCGCACGGTCAACGCTTCCACCCGGGCATCCTCGATCACGCCGATCACGGCCATCTGGAAAGGATTAAGCGCCTCGGCGGAGATCGGGTCACGGGTATGCACGATATGGGCGGCGCTATGCGCAGCGGCGGCGCGATACAGCTCCAGGCCTGGCAGTTTGGTTGCACCCGCGCTGTAATCGTCGTAGGCGTCGGGCAGGTGGATAAAATACCCTTCCACAAAGGGCCGGTAGCCTTCCCGCATCTCGAAATCGCCGGAAGTCGGCTTCATGAAGAAATCCCTAGCCCACAAGGCACGCAGATACATGTTGATGCGGCGCTGCACATCGATGAACAGCGTTCCCTTGCGCTCCTTCTGCAGCATGGCCAGCGATTCCTTGGACTGCAGGCTGAAGTAGTTGGCCTGCTCCGGGTAGTTGGTGCGGTGGGCGTGGGCGCCCCACAGCGCCCAGCGGCGCAAGCCGCCCAGGGTGAGCTGGCTGAAAAGTTTTTCCAGGTTTTCCAGCAACGGTCGCACGCCGCGCGGCGCTTGGGACAGCAGGGTATCCAGGAATTGCAGGTAGGCGCGGAACAGCACCTCGTCGCCGAGGCGGTTGGCCGCCGTGGGCGCGGTGCTGAGGACCAGTTCGATCACCGCTCCGGAGGTCTTGGAGGCCAGGGAAAGCGCGGTATGCACCAGGTCCGGCACGATGTCCTCGCCAATTTCCTTGGCCACCAGCGGCGCATGGTCGATCCAGGTGGCGACCAGATCGTCGCCCTTGCCCAGGCTTTTCAGCGCAGCCGCACCCTTGAGGTAATTGTCCAGGCCGCGCGCGCTGAAAACCTTGGCCGCCTCCAGCCACGCGGAACGCAGGCTTTCCTGCAATTCCGGGGAAAGCGCGTCGAAAAGTTCCTGATAGTCCTCGAGATTGATGGCCATAATTTGGTGAGGAGTAATGAGCGGGGTGTGAGGGGTAGGCCTCGCGCTACTCCCGACTCCTCGCGCCTATCTTCTCACTCAGAAAAACGTGGTCACTGCCGCGTCGAGCGCATCGCGCATGTCGGGATCGTCGGTGATCGGGCGCACCAGGGCCACGCGACAGGCCTTGACCGGATCGACGCCGGTATTGATGAGGCTGCCGGCGTAAATCAGCATGCGCGTCGAGATGCCCTCGTCCAGTCCGTGTCCCTTGAGGTTGCGGGCGCGTTCGGCGATGGAAACCAGCTTGCCGGCCACTTCCGCATTGACGCCGGTTTCATGGGCGACGATCTCGGTTTCGATGGCGTGGTCGGGATAATTGAAGTCGAGGCCGCCGAAACGCTGCTTGGTGGACTGCTTTAAATCCTTCATCAGGCTCTGGTAGCCGGGGTTGTAGGAAATCACCAACTGGAAGTCGGGGTGGGCATGCACCAGCTCGCCCTTCTTTTCCAGCGGCAGCACGCGGCGATTATCGGTGAGCGGGTGGATCACCACCGTTGTGTCCTGACGCGCTTCCACCACTTCGTCCAGATAGCAGATCGCGCCGAAACGGGCGGCAATGGCGAGCGGGCCATCCTGCCAGCGGGTGCCGCTGGCGTCGAGGAGGAAGCGGCCGACCAGGTCGGAGGCGGTCATGTCCTCGTTGCAGGCCACGGTGACCAGCGGCTTGCCCAGCTTCCAGGCCATGTATTCGACGAAGCGGGTCTTGCCGCAACCGGTAGGGCCTTTCAGCATCATCGGCATGCGCACGCTGTAGGCGGCTTCGTACAGTTCCACTTCGTCCGAGACGGCGCGGTAGTAGGGTTCCTTTTCGATACGGTACTGTTTGATGATGTCGCTCATGTTGTCTCCATTTACCGGCAACACCGGGCGGAAACGACCGGTCTTTACAGCCGCTTGCGTCGATGTACGGAAAACAAGGTTTGGCGTGGTCGAAAATCCCCGCCGCCGCAGGGGGCGGCGGCGGGGGCACGGCTACGTCAAACCGTCTTGCCGCGGAAAATCACCATGGCCGCGCCCTGCGACTGGTTGAAGTTGTTGTAACCAATCAGGCGCACGTGGTTGTTGGGGTTGGCTTTGTGACAGGCTTCCGCTTCGGCCAGCACCTTGTCGACATCGGTTTCACCGAACATCGGCAGTTTCCACATGTACCAGTAGGAATCCATCAGGTATTCCGGCTCAATATGCTCGATGGCCGGGTTCCAGCCTTTTGAAACCAGGTATTCCACCTGTTTCTTGATCTCGGCGGCAGTCATGGCCGGCAAGTAGGAGAAGGTTTCGAATTTGCGGCTGGCCGGGTCAGACAGGCGCGATTTGTAATCCATCACTTCGCTCATAATTTGCTCCTTAAATTCGTTAGGGGTGAGGCGGGAGGCGGGCAAGGTTTTTCTCCTCACCCCTATCTCCTGACTACTCACTATCATTTTTTACTTGTGTGCCACGTCCAGCTTGTCGACGGTGTCGAATTCGAATTTGATTTCTTTCCAGGTTTCCATGGCGATCTTCAATTCCGGGCTGTTGGCTGCCGCCTTGGTCAGGACATCCTTGCCTTCCTTTTCAATGGCAACACCCTGGTTGCGCGCTGCCACGCAGGCCTCCAGTGCCACGCGGTTGGCCGCTGCGCCGGCTGCATTGCCCCAGGGGTGGCCCAGCGTGCCGCCGCCGAACTGCAGCACCGAGTCATCGCCGAAGATGTTCACCAGTGCGGGCATGTGCCACACGTGAATACCACCAGAGGCGACCGGCATCACGCCCGGCATGGAGCCCCAGTCCTGGTCGAAGAACAGGCCGCGGCTGCGATCTTCCTTGATGAACTCGTCGCGCATGGTGTCGATCCAGCCCAGCGTCGCCTCGCGGTCGCCTTCGAGCTTGCCCACCACGGTGCCGGAGTGCAGGTGATCGCCGCCGGACAGGCGCAGGACCTTGGTCAAGACGCGGAAGTGGATGCCGTGGTGCGGGTTGCGGTCGAGCACGGCGTGCATGGCGCG
>CAYHXK010000177.1:0-5907 GCA_964360125.1 uncultured Sterolibacterium sp. | reverse complement strand
CGTCGGTCCAAACGGCTGCGGCAAATCCAACGTAATCGACGCCGTGCGCTGGGTGATCGGGGAGTCGCGCGCTTCGGCCTTGCGTGGCGATTCCATGCAGGACGTGATATTCAATGGTTCCGGGACGCGCAAGCCGGTCAGCCGCGCCAGCGTCGAACTGATTTTTGACAACGCCGCGGGCCGCGCCACCGGCCAGTGGTCGCAGTATGCCGAGATCGCGGTCAAGCGCGTGCTCGACCGTGAGGGCAATTCCAGCTACTACATCAACAATCTGCACGTGCGCCGCCGCGACGTGATCGACGTGTTTCTCGGCACCGGCCTGGGGCCGCGCGCCTATGCCATCATCGAGCAGGGGATGATCTCGCGCATCATCGAGGCCAAGCCGGAAGAACTGCGCCTGTTCCTGGAAGAAGCGGCCGGCGTCACCAAATACAAGGAGCGGCGGCGCGAAACGGAGAACCGGCTGGCCGATGCGCGCGAGAACTTGCTGCGCGTCGAGGACATCCGCAACGAACTGGAAAGCCAGGTCGTCAAACTTTCAGGACAGGCCGAGATTGCCCGCCAGTTTCATGAGTTGCAAAGCCAGCATGACCGCCGCCAGCAATTGTTGTGGCTGAAGAAACGCAACGACGCGCGCGCCGAACGCGAGCGGATGGGGCGCGAAGTGGACAAGAGCGCCTTGCGGCTGGAGGCCGAAACCGCCCAGTTGCGCGAGCTGGAAGCCAGGGTCGAACAGGCGCGCGAGGCGCACTTCGCCGCCAGCGATACCTTGCATGCGGCGCAAAGCGAGATGGTCGGGGCGAATGCCGAGGTGAGCCGGCTGGAAGCGGAAATCAAGCACCTGCGCGAGACCCGGCAGAAGCTCGAAACCCGCCTGGCGCAACTGGGCACCGAGGAATCCCACTGGAACGCCCAGCGCCTCGAACTGGAACGCGACGCCACGCGTTGGCAAGCCTTGCTGGATAACGCCCGTTTGCGCGCCGAAACCAGCGTGGCCCGCCACCAGGAAGCCGCGGCGCGTCTGCCGCAGGCCGAGCAAGCAGTGCGCAGCGCCGAAGAGGCCGTTGCCGCCGCCCGCCGTGCGGTGAATGCAGCCGAGCAAGGCGTACGCCTCGGCGAAGCCAATCGCATCCACGCCCAGCGCGCGCTGGAGGGCTATGCACAGCGCCGGGCGCGCCTCGATCAGGAACGCCTGGCGCTGGGACAACCCGATCAGACTTTGCTGGCGGCGAGCCGGCAAAGCCAGGTGGCCGCCGCCGCAGCGCTCGAAGAGCAACAACGAAGTCTGGGCGAAATGCAGGCGCGGCTGCCGGATCTCGAGGCGCAATTGCGCGCTTCCCGCGAGCGCATGCAGACGGCGCATCGCACCCTCACCGAGTCGCGCGCGCGCCGCGATGCCTTGCAGCAGTTGCAGAGCAGGGTGCAGCAGAACGACAAGATCGGCGATTGGCTGGCGCGGCGCGGGCTGGCCGAGGCGGCGCCGCTATGGCGCGCGATCCAGGTCGAGCCGGGCTGGGAAACGGCCGTCGAAGCGGTGTTGCGCGAGCGGCTGGCGGCGGTGCTGGCCGGCCAGGATATGGCGGCGCAGGCGCTGACCGACCCGCCGCCGACCACATTTGCCCTGGCACTGCCCAACACTGCCTCTGACCAGACGGCGCCAGCCGATTCCCTGCGTGCCAAGGTGCGTTGCGAAGACCCCGCTTGGGCGGCGGTGCTCGACGAATGGCTGGCCGGGGTAGCGGTCGCCGACGATCTGGCGGTCCATGTCGCTAATGTCAACATTGCCGCCAATGCCACAATTGGCCGTAGCTGGGTCAATCGCGACGGCCACCTGCTCTCCGCCCACGGTCTGCTGCTGTATGTGCCCGAGGCCAGTACCCACGGCGTGATCGAGCGGCAGCGCGAGATCGAGGAACTCGCAGCGACCCTGACCCAGCGTCAGCAGGAGGAAGACAGCGCGCGCGAGTTGCTGGGCGAGGGCGAGCGTGTGCTGGCGGACCACCAGGCGCAACTCGCGGCCGGTCGCAGCGCCGTGCAGGATTTACAGCAGCGCGCCCATGCCGCCCAGGTCGAGGCGCTCACCCTGACCCAGGCGCAGGCGCGCTTCGACGAGCGCTCCGCGCAGATCGACCGGGATCTCGGCGAGATTGTGCAGGGCGAAGAAAACGAGCGTATCGAGCTGATGCGCGCGGAAGAGGAGGCACTGCGTTTTCGCGGGCAACTCGAAGCGGCGCAGGCGCATCTCAACCAGGTCATGGAAGTTCAGCGTAGCCATGACACGGCCTTGCGCGAGGCGCGCAGCCAGGAGCAGGCGCTGGCGCGCGAGGCCCAGGAAGTGCGCTTCACCGAGCGCGAATGCATCGGCAAGCTGGAAGACAACGCGCGCGCCAGCGAAACGGCGCGACAGCAGTTGGCGCGTGTCGCCGTCGACAAGGACGCGGCCGGGAGCGAACTTGCCGGCATCAGCGACGAGTCGCTGCAACAACGTCTGCAAGCAGCGCTGACGATGCGCCAGCAGCGCGAGACGCTGCTGGCCGAGCGCCGCAATGCGCTGGAAGAAGCCGCCGCCGGATTGCGCGGACTCGACGAAAACCGCCTGCGCATCGAGCAAGGACTGAATCCGCTGCGTGATCGCATCAACGAGCTGCGACTCAAACAACAGGCGGCGCAACTCAACGAGGAACAATACGTCGAGCGGCTCGCCGAAGCGCATATCCTGAGCGAGGCCGACGCAGCGCCGTTGCTGGCCGAATTGCTGCCCGGCCTCAAGGAAGCCGCCCTGCAAGCCGACATCGCCCGGCTCACCGAGGAGATCGAGGCGCTCGGCCCGGTGAACCTCGCCGCGCTGCAGGAACTCGACACCGCGCGCGAACGCAAGGGCTACCTGGACGCCCAGTCGGAAGACCTGAATCAGGCCATCGCTACGCTGGAAGACGCCATCCGCCGCATCGACCGCGAAACCCGCGAGCAGTTGCAGCAGACCTACGACGCCGTCAATGGCCACTTCGGCACGCTGTTCCCGCAGTTGTTCGGCGGCGGCGAAGCGCGCCTGATCCTCACCGGCGACGAGATCCTCGACGCCGGCATCCAGGTGCTGGCGCAACCGCCGGGCAAGAAGAACAGCAGCATCCATCTGCTCTCCGGCGGCGAGAAAGCCTTGACTGCAACCGCCCTGGTGTTCGCGCTGTTTCAGCTGAATCCGGCGCCCTTCTGCCTGCTCGACGAGGTCGATGCGCCGCTGGACGACACAAATACCGAGCGGTTCTGCAACCTGGTGAAACGCATGTCCCAGCAGACCCAGTTCCTGTTCATCAGCCACAACAAGATTGCCATGGAAATGGCGCAGCAGTTGGTCGGCGTCACCATGCAGGAACAGGGCGTCTCGCGCGTGGTCGAGGTCGACATGGAGGAGGCGTTGCGCATGAGCGAAACAATCGAGGCAATCGACGCGTCTGCAGTGATGGGTGGAGTCGCCGCCTGATGGCGCCGGGAGGCTTCAGCGAATTGCAGTTGAGCCTGATCGGCGCCGGCCTGGCGGCGGTGGCCGGAGTATGGGGCTACAACGCCTGGCAGGAGTACCGGCAGCGCAAGCTGGCGCAGCGAATTTTTCGCGATGACCGGGCGTCCGATGTACTGATGCAGGGCGATAATCCAGCGGCCGCGGACGCCGTAGAGGGCGCGTTCGAAGACGACAGGGGGACGGCGCGCATTGAACCGACATTAGCCGCATCCGACGATGCCGAGGCAACGGCGCAGACCACGGACAGGGAGTCTCCGCCTGAGTCACTGGTTCAACCAAGGGGCGAAACTGCGGCTGAACAGTCGAATCAACCACCGGCTGAACTTGCCGACGACTATGTCGACTGCATCGTCCTCCTCGAAGCGGCTGAACTGGTTGCTGCGCCGCTGCTCTGGGCGGCGCAGCGCCAGTTGCTCGGGACGCTGGAAGGTCGCCTGTGCTGGAGCGGCCTGGGCGATAGCGGCGGCCAATGGCGGAAGTTGCATGCACACGATGCAGCGAGCTACCGCCACTTTTGCGCGGCACTGCAAATTGCCGATCGGAGCGGCCCGATCAATGCCGCCGACCTGGCCCGGTTTTTCGATGCGCTGCGGCAACTGGCGGGGAACATCCGGGCGGAGATCGAGCTGCCTGCCGCGGCGGATGTACTGGCGCACGCCCAGGAGCTCGACGAATTCTGCGCCGGGGTCGATTGGCGTATCGGCATCAATGTGATCAACCGCGAAGACCAGCCTTTTGGCGCCGCCAGATTGATCGACCTGGCCACTGAAACCAGCCTCTGGCTCAAGGACGACGGCATGTTCCATGCCGAAGATGCGAGCGGCTTGACGGTGTTTACCCTCAGCGACCTGGGCGGTCAACCCTTGGCGGCCGACGGCATGGGCGCGCTGACGCTGGATGGCGTGACCTTCAGCATCGACGTTCCACGGGTTGCCGGCGGCCCCCAGGCCTTCGACCGTCTGCTGGGGGTTGCCCGCCGCATGATGGAGACATTCGACGGCATCATCGTTGACGACCAGCGCAATCCGCTTTCCGATGCAATGCTCGCCGCGATCCGCGCCAAGATCGAGGAATTCCAGCAGAAGATGGCGGCCAACCGCATCCCCGCCGGCGGCCGGCGGGCGCTGCGGCTGTATTCCTGAGCCGGCGATGGCGGACCTGCGCAGCGCTGACGAGCGTGCGAAAACCCTGCGCAGCGAGATCGCACATCACGATGTGGCTTATTACGTTCTCGACCGTCCGTCCATTCCGGATGCGGAATACGATCGACTATTCCGCGAGCTGCAGCAACTCGAAGCGCAATATCCGCAACTGCTGACGCCCGACTCGCCCACCCAGCGCGTCGGCGGCGTGCCTCTGGCCGAGTTTGGACAAGTCCAGCATCGCGTCCCGATGCTCTCGCTCAACAATGCCTTCAGCGCGGATGAAGTGGTCGCCTTCGACCGGCGTTGCCGCGAAGGACTGGGTATTGCCGAGGTCGAATACGCGGTCGAGCCCAAGTACGACGGGCTCGCCATTACCCTGATCTACCAGGACGGGATTTTTCTCCAGGGGGCGACGCGCGGCGACGGATCTACCGGCGAGGACGTCACGCGCAATCTGCGTACTCTCAGGAACATTCCGCTGCGCCTGCAGGGCAGGGAGATTCCGACGCGCCTGGAAGTGCGCGGCGAAGTGCTGATCTTCCGCCGTGATTTCGAGCGCTTGAATGTCCAGCAGCATGCCGCCGGCCTCAAGGAATTCGTCAACCCGCGCAATGCCGCCGCGGGCAGCCTGCGTCAGCTCGATCCGAAAATCAGCGCTAAACGTCCGCTGCGCTTCGTCGCCTACGGCGTCGCCGAGTGCAGTAACCCGCCGCCGGAGAGTCAAGCCGCCCTGATGGCGCAGCTGGCCGCGTGGGGCCTGCCGGTCGCCCAGGAAAGCGAGGTGGTGCGCGGCAACGATGGCTTGCTCGACTACTATGCGCGCATCGGCGCCGCCCGCGAGAGCCTGCCCTATGACATCGACGGGGTGGTGTACAAGGTGAATCTGCTGGCCGATCAGGAGCGCTTGGGATTCGTTTCGCGCGCGCCGCGCTTCGCCATCGCCCACAAGTTCCCGGCCCAGGAGGCGCTCACCACGGTCCTGGCCATCGAGGTGCATGTGGGCCGCACCGGCGCGCTGACGCCGGTGGCGAGATTGGCGCCGGTCTTCGTCGGCGGCGTCACCGTCACCAACGCCACCTTGCACAACGAGGATGAAGTGCGGCGCAAGGACGTACGCGTCGGCGACACGGTGATCGTGCGCCGCGCCGGCGATGTGATTCCCGAGGTGGTCGCCGTCGTTCCGGAGAGGCGACCGCTCATGGCAGCGGAATTCGTCATGCCGAAGACCTGTCCGGAGTGTGG
>CAYHXK010000176.1:0-5909 GCA_964360125.1 uncultured Sterolibacterium sp. | reverse complement strand
TCTGGGTGCGCCTGCCCCTCGCCGACGACCATGCAGATCAAGCGCAGCTTGTCCCTCCACCAGCCGCAGAGGCAGAGGAGACAACGGGCACTGCCGACTGGCGGCAAGGTCAGGTCCTGTGCATCGAGGACAACCCGGCCAACCTGCGCCTGATCGAACGCATCCTCGGGCAACATCGAGACATCCACCTGCTTTCCGCCAGCGCGCCGGGACTGGGTCTGGCACTGGCCCGGACGCACCATCCCGCCCTGATCCTGCTGGACATCAACCTGCCCGACATGGACGGCTACGCGGTCATGCAATGCCTGCGGGAAAACCAGGAGACGCGCGGCATCCCGGTGGTGGCGATCAGCGCCAACGCCATGCCCATGGATCTGGCACAGGGCATGGCGGCCGGCTTCGCCGAATACCTCACCAAGCCGATTGATGTCGACAAATTGCTGAAAACCATAGATCGTTTTATTCCACCCAAAAGCATGCGCAGAATGCAGTGAGATCTCCCCATGCCTGGGTCATTGCAGTAGACTCCCCGAGACAGTCGGGTTGCCGACTGTCTCTTCATACCGATCAATATCAGGGGGTGCACATGGAAAATCAAAACATCGCGATTATCGGACTGGGAAGAATCGGCTCGGCGTTTCTGCGTGAAATGGTGAATATGAATCAACGCGGGATCCATCTCGCCTATGCTTCCGAGAAGCTGGATACCCCTGGAAAAGCCCAGGCTGCCTCGGCCGGCGTGAAGCTGGTTACGCTGGATGAGATCGTCAAAGCCGGCAAACACATCGATGTCATATTCGACCTGACCGGCAATGCGGATGTTCGCAAGGAGTTGCGGGAAAAAATGGCGGCATCGGCGAATCATCACACGGTCATCGCATCCGAAACCATCGCCCGACTCATCTGGTCGCTGATCAGCGCCGACAACCTGCCGGTGATCGAAGGCAGGAAAACCGGTTATTGATTGCCAGCGTTCCCGATGCAGGCGCTTGTGTCGTCCGTGCCTGTGGCGACGCCAGAATTGCAAGTACAGGCAGGCGTTCCCTGCCAACCCCCTTCACGGAGAAATACATGCGCATACTCAGGCAACTCGGCATTTTACTCGGCGCCGCAACCCTCGCCGCCGCCGCCCAAGTCCAGGCCCAGACCAAGTGGGACATGCCGACCGGCTATCCGGCCGGCAATTTCCACACCGAAAACATCGCCCAGTTCGCCGCCGATATCGACCAGGCCACGTCCGGCAAGCTGAAGATCACCGTGCATGCCGGCGGCTCGCTGTTCAAGGCCAACGAGATCAAGCGCGCCGTGCAGGGCGGCCAGGCGCAGATCGGCGAAGTGCTGATCTCCAACTTCTCCAACGAAGACCCGCTCTACGGCGTCGACACCATCCCCTTCCTCGCCACCAGCTATGCCGATGCAAGGAAGCTGTGGGCGGTATCCAAGGCCGCCACCGAAGCGCGCCTGGCCAAGCAAGGCATGAAGGTGCTATACGGCGTGGCCTGGCCGCCGCAAGGGATATTCTCCGCCAAGCCGATCGCCAGCGCCGCCGACCTGAAGGGCGTCAAGTGGCGCGCCTACAACCCCAACACCAGCCGCATCGCCGAACTGGTGGGCGCCCAGCCGGTCACCATCCAGGCCGCCGAGTTGTCGCAGGCGCTCGCCACCGGCGCGGTCAGCGCCTTCATGACCTCGGGCGCCACCGGCGTCGACAGCAAGGTATGGGAGCAGATCAAGTACTTCTACGACACTCAGGCCTGGCTGCCGAAGAACCTCGTCATCGTCAGCCAGAAGGCTTTCGACGCGCTCGACAAGCCGGCCCAGGAAGCCGTGCTGAAAGCCGCCGCCGCCGCCGAGGAGCGCGGCTGGAAGACCAGCGAAGAGAAGACTAAGATTTATCTGGAAACCCTCGCCAAGAACGGCATGAAAGTCGAACCGCCCTCCGCCGCGCTCAAGGCCGACATGCAGAAAGTCGGCGAGACCATGATCGCCGACTGGCTGAAATCCGCCGGTCCCGACGGCAAGGCCATCGTCGACGCCTTGCATAAATAATGCGCCCCATGCGTCGCTTGCTCGATGCGCTGTATGACGCCGCGGCTTACCTCGCGGCGTTTTTCATGATCGGCACGCTGGCGGCGATCCTGCTCAGCGTGACCGGCCGACTGCTGGATTTTCACGTGCGCGGCACCGATGCCTATGCCGGCTACTGCATGGCCGCCGCCGCCTTCCTGGCCCTGGCGCATACCCTCAAGCGCGGCGAACATATCCGCGTGACCCTGCTCCTCGAACATGTCGGCGCCAGGGCCAAGCGCGCCCTGGAAATCTGGAGTCACTGCGCCGGCGTGCTGCTGGCCGGTGCGCTGGCCTGGTTCAGCCTGCGGCTGGTGTGGCAATCCCATACCTTCAACGATATCTCGCAAGGCAACGACGCCACCCCGCTATGGATTCCGCAACTGGCGATGGCGCTGGGCGCCAGCGTGCTGCTGGTGGCGATGCTGGACGATCTGGTGGCGCTGCTGCGGGGACAGTCGATCCAGCCGGCGCAGATCGACAGCGAACCGGCGCACATCGAATAAGCCGCCTCATGCATGGCGGCGGGATCATCCCGGCCATGCCGCCAGGCGCCGGCGCACGCGGTCGACGATCTCGTCCGGCGCAGCATGCTGCGTCTCGATGATCAGGGCGCATGCCGCTTCCTCCGCAACCAGCGCTTCATCCTCTCGCAATTGCCGTTCCAGCACCGCCAGGGTGGCCTCGGAAGCATCCTGCCCTTGGCGTTCGCGTTGCGCCACGCGCCGGCGCAGCTCGGCGGCGTCGGCGCGACATTCGAGTATCAGGAAGGGCACCCGCAGTTCGGCCGCGAGCGCGCGGAAGTCGTCGCGCCAGGCGCGCCGCAAGAAGGTTGCATCGACAATCGCCGGGTAACCCGCCGCGAGCGCCAACGCCGCCAGGCGGCGCAGTTCGGCATAAGTGGCCAGGCTTGCCGATGGCGCATACAGCTCGGCATTCAGCGCCGCATGGCTCCTGGCTTCGCGCGGCAGTCCGTGCAGGCGCTTGCGCTCGACATCCGAACGCAGCCGCACGGCGCCCAGCTGCTCGACCAGCGGCTGCGTCGCGGTGGTCTTGCCGGAGCCTGAGACGCCACGGGTAATGATCAGCGCCGCCTGCCGGGGCAAGGTGTATGAAGTTGCCAGCTTGATGTGCTCGGCATAGTCGGCGAGGACCGTCCGATGCAGTCCGGCCTCGCGCAGTTCTGCCCCGATTTGCGCGGCGCGGATGCGCGCCACTTTGGCGCGCACCATGGCGCGATACACCAGGTAGTACTTGAACAGGCGCAGGACGGCGTAATCGCCGGTGATTTCCAGGGTGGCGTTGAGGAAGCGCGCGCCCCAGGCAGGCTTGCCGCGCGCGGCGAGATCCATGACGGTGAAGGCGATCTCGCTGGCGACATCGATCCAGCGCAGGGCGGGGTTGAACTCGATGCAGTCGAACACCTGGATTTCGCCGTCGATCCAGGTAATGTTGCCGAGATGCAGGTCGCCATGGCACTCGCGCACATAGCCGGCGCGCCGGCGCTCTTCCATCAACGGCGACAGCTCGGCGTGCGCGGCGCGGCTCCACTCCTCCAGTCGTGCCAGCGCGGCGCGTTCCTCATCATTATCCAACAGCGGCCGGATCTGCTCGAAATTCTGCAACATCGGCGCCTCGATGCTGGCGGGCGTGCCATAGCCGGCATCGGCAGCGCCACCAGCGACGCTGCGGCCGATACCGGAATGGAAGGCGGCCACCGATGCCGCCAACGCATCCAGATGCTGCGGCGTCAACTCGCCGCTCCCCAGCATGCGATCGAGCAGCGCCGATTGCTCGAAGCGCTGCATCTTCACCGCGTATTCGATGGCTTCCGGCGCATCGTGCGGGCCGATCCTGGGCGCGTCGGCGCTGCCGAGGATGCTGACCACATCCAGATACACACGCGGCGCCAGACGACGGTTGAGGCGCAATTCCTCCTCGCAATAATAGCGGCGCAGTGGCAGCGAGCTGAAATCGAGGAAACCGAGATTCACCGGCTTCTTGATCTTATAGGCAAATTTCCCGGCGAGCAGGACGGTCGAAATATGCGTCTCGATCAGCTCGACATCGCCGACTTCGTGCGGATACGCGCGCGCCTGCAGCAGCCCTTGCAACAGCAGCGCCTGTGGGTCGGCCTCAGTGTGAGGAAGATGGGAAATATTTCGATTCATGCACGCGATGCGGCATTCATGAGCGGCGGGAGCATCGCTTGGCGATTCTGCGCGTCATGGTACGAAAACTTTTTGATCGCGATCAAAAAACCTTGCGCCATTCATGCGACTATAATTCAAACCTGCATACCGCCAATAAGGAGCCTGAAATGCGCCGCACCACCTCTTCCCCTCCCCCGCCCGTCCCGCAGCGGCCGCCCGTGATCGAGCGGCCCGACGGCTTTTACTGGCAGGCCGCAGAGAATGGTGAAGAGTATGGCCCCTTCGCCACGCTGGTCGAAGCTTTCGCCGATATGGAGAGCGATCCCTCCTCCGTCAAGGAAATCGAACCCGGCGAGAGTCTCCACGAAGCGGAGGAGGAACTGGGCATCGCCAACTGGATAGACCCGGACACCGGCCAACCCGCCGAGGAATCGGTACCGCATATCGAGGATCACTGACCAGAATCCTTGCCTACCCTGCTCGATGGAAATAGTGTTCGCTACGGAAGCGCAGACATGAGTTTTCTGCTTGGGCATGGTTGCTGCGGGAAATGGAGGGTAACGCAATGAGCCTGACCATGATCCTGACTTCGGCGGCATTCGTTGCGGGAGGCTTGATTCCTGTCGAGCACACCTGCGACGGCAAGGATATTTCGCCGCCCCTCGCCTGGTCCGGCATCCCTGCCGGCACGAAAAGCCTGGCGCTGATCGTCGATGATCCCGACGCGCCCGATCCGGCGGCGCCGAAAATGACCTGGGTGCACTGGGTGCTCTACAATCTTCCGGCCGACGCGGTCCAGTTGCCGCAAGGCGTCGCCCCGGCACGCTTGCCGGCGGGCACGCGCGAGGGCAGGAACGACTGGAAGCGTACCGGTTACGGCGGTCCCTGCCCGCCCATCGGGCGTCATCGCTACTTCCACAAGCTCTACGCGCTGGATGTGGTGCTGCCCGATCTCGGCCAGCCGACCAAGGCCCGCCTGGAGCAGGCCATGCAAGGCCATATCCTCGGCCAGACCGAACTGGTCGGCATGTATAGCCGCAAATCATTAAGGCTGTAAATGGATCTGCTCATCACCCTGGCGCTGGTCGTCGCCCTGTTCGCATTGCTCGGCAGCGGCATCTGGATCGGCCTGGCGCTGCTCGGCGTGGCCTGGGTGGGCATGGAAGTATTTACCCTGCGGCCGGCCGGCGACAGCATGGCGGTGACCATCTGGGGCGCCTCGAGTTCGTGGACGCTGACCGCCCTGCCGATGTTCCTGTGGATGGGCGAAATCCTCTTCCGCACCAAGCTCTCGGAAGACATGTTCAAGGGACTGGCGCCCTGGCTGGAGAAACTCCCCGGCCGCCTGCTGCATGTCAACGTCATCGGCTGCAGCATCTTCGCGGCGGTCTCCGGATCGAGCGCCGCCACCTGCGCCACCATCGGCAAGATCACCATTCCGGAATTGAAAAAACGCGGCTATCCCGACGCCATCGTCATCGGTTCGCTGGCCGGCGCCGGCACGCTGGGCCTGTTGATCCCGCCGTCGATCATCATGATCGTCTACGGCGTGGCGGCGGACGTTTCGATCGCCAAGCTGTTCATCGCCGGGGTGATTCCCGGCATTCTGCTGGCCGGCCTGTTCATGGGCTATATCGTCGTCTGGGCGTTGCTGAACCGGCACGGCATCCCGCCGGCCGTGCGTGACTA
>CAYHXK010000175.1:0-5966 GCA_964360125.1 uncultured Sterolibacterium sp. | reverse complement strand
ACTCCCTGCCCCGCCGGCGGCTGGCAAACCGCGACCTGGGGGTCAGCTCGCGCTCGATTTCCTCGGGCGGCGCGGCCACTACGCCCACCGCGGCGCCCACCACCGGCGCCCAACAACCCGCGCCGGGCGGAGCCGGCGGCGGCCGCAGTAGCGATACCAGCCGCGTCAGCACCAGTTCCGACTCGGATTTCTGGCGCGATTTGTCGGCGGCCCTGATCGCCATCGTCGGCGCCACCGAGGGACGCAATGTGATCATCAATCCGATGTCGGGCGTGGTGGTGGTGCGGGCATTTCCGACCGAGATGCGCAATGTCGAACACTACCTCAAGACGACCCAGTTGGTGGTCGAGCGCCAAGTGATGATCGAAGCCAAGATCATCGAGGTGTTTTTAAGCAACGATGCCCAGTCCGGCATCAACTGGTCGGCCTTCAAGACCTTCAACAACATCAGTTCCGTGGCCAGCGTGCTGGCGCCCGGCGCCACGCTCGGCGCCAACACGAATCTCACTACCGGCAATGCTGCTTTTCAGTCTTCTCCCGGCGCCATCAAGTCCGTGACGGCGATGGGCAACGGCTTCATCGGCCTGGCTTTCCAGACCGCCAATTTCGCCGCCGTGCTGTCCTTCCTGGAAACCCAGGGCGAGGTCGCGGTGCTTTCCAGTCCGCGCATCGCCACCCTGAACAACCAGAAGGCGCTGCTCAAGGTGGGCACCGACGAGATGTTCATTACCAACGTCAGCGGCGGTTCCGCCGCCACCACCACGATTCCCGCCGTGGCGCCGACGCTCACCCTGCAGCCCTACTTTTCCGGCATCTCGCTGGATGTGACGCCGCAAATCGACGAAGAGGGCAACATCATCCTGCACGTTCATCCGGCAGTGAGCACCGTGGCCGAAAAGGAGAAACTGGTCGATCTCGGCGTCAACGGCGGAACCTTCAAATTGCCGCTGGCGTCCAGCAGCATCAACGAGACCGACAGCATCGTGCGCGTCCAGGACGGCAACATCGTCGCCATCGGCGGATTGATGCGCCAATCGCAAACCCAGGCACGCTCGCAACTGCCGGGCATCGGCGACCAACCGGTGGTGGGCGGCCTGTTCGGGCAGCGCAGCAGAACCTACAACAAGAGTGAAATGGTGATCCTGATGAAACCGACGATCATCGGCAACGACCGGGCGTGGCAGGCGGACCTGCAGGAAACACAAGGCCGCTTCCAGGCGCTGGACTCGCGCAAATCGATGTTTTCGCCGACCAAGTAACGACAGGACGGAGCGTACATGTACCTTGCCCATTTCGGCCTGGTCGAACATCCCTTCGGCATCACGCCCGATACCAGCTACGCTTTTTCCGCCGCTTCGCACCAGGAGGCGCTGAACACGCTGCTGATCGCCTTGAAGAGCGGCGAAGGCTTCATCAAGATCATCGGGGAAGTTGGAACGGGCAAGACCCTCCTGTGCCGCCGCTTCCTGGCAACGCTCGGCAACGAATATTTCACTGCGTATCTGCCCAATCCCTCGCTGGCGCCGCTACCCCTGATGTTTGCCGTGGCGGAGGAACTGGACTTGAAGCTTGAACCCGATAAGCCGCAATTCCTTCTGATCAAGCAAATCAACAAGCGTTTGCTCGACCTGGCCCGCGCCGGCAAGACCGTGGTGTTTTGCGTCGACGAGGCGCAATCGGCGCCGCTGGAAAGTCTCGAAGCACTGCGCCTGTTGTCGAATCTGGAAACCGAGAGACGCAAGCTGCTGCATCTGGTGCTGTTCGGCCAACCCGAGCTGGATCAGAAACTGGCCGACCCTTCGGTCCGTCAATTATTGCAGCGCATCGCCTTCCATCATCGCTTGCATGGCTTGCGCAGCGAAGAACTCGGGCATTACCTGACCCACCGCCTGCGAATCGCCGGCTATCGCGGCAGTCCGTTGTTTAGCCGGTATGCGCTCTCCCGCCTGTTCCGCTATTCCAGAGGCATCCCGCGGCTGGTGAACATCCTCGCCCACAAGGCCATGCTGGCCGCCTACGGGGAAGGCAAGGTAAGCGTGGGCAGAGCCCATGTGACGGCGGCGGCGCGCGATACCGAGGGCATCAGGGTGCTCCCCTGGTGGTTTCCGGGTTAAGGCGGCGCGATGAGCTTGATCAACAAAATGTTGCGCGACCTGGATGCCCGCCATGCTTCCGCCGGGCCGTCGGCGCTGCCCAACGAAGTGCGTCCGTTGCCCGAACCGGCGGTGCCGCGACGCGTCGGGCGCGGCGTGTGGATACTGGCCGGGCTGACGCTGGTCATCGTGGCAGCCCAGCAGACCACGGCTTGGTGGCTGCCGATGCTGGCCGAGTCGCATCTGCTGCCGCCCAACCTGATTCCCTCCGGCCTGTTGCCGGCTCCGGCGAAGCTTGCCCCCGTGACGCCAGCGCTTGCCCCCCCGCAGCTTGCCCCCACGATAGTGTTGCAGATGCCGCCGCCGGAACAGATGCTGCCCTTGCCGGCTCTGCCAGATACTCCGGCGCCGTCAGCTGCGCCGCCGGCCACGCCGCCCGCCATGCCTGCCGGACAGCAGCAGGCGCCGGGCCAGTTGGCGGACAGCCGCTCGGGACTGAAGGCTCAGACGCAGCACACCGCGCAAGCGGTCGCGGCCCCGCCAAAACAACCCGCAGCGGAGGCGAAACCCGCCCGCAGCGCGGCTCCCGTCAAGATCGACAAGCAGCAGATCCTGGCCAGCCCCCAGGACCGGGCCGAGGCGGAGTACCGCAAAGGCATCGCGGCTTACCGGCAAGGACACGCCAGCGAAGCGATCGCACTCCTCAGGGGGGCGCTGCTGGAGGATCCGCGCCACCTGACGGCACGCCAGACGCTGCTGAGCCTGCTGGCGGAACAGAAACAGTGGGACGAAGTGCAATCCTTGCTGCGGGAAGGGCTGGACCTGATGCCGGCGCAGTTTGCCTGGGCCATGGCGCTGGCGCGCATTCAGGTGGAGGGCGGCAATGCGATGGGCGCTTGGGATACCTTGCAAAAATACATGGCTTACGGCGAGAAGAACGCCGACTACCACGGCTTCTCCGGGGTGCTGTTGCAGCGCTTGCAGAAGCCGCGCGAGGCCGCCGCGCATTACCAGGCCGCCGTGCAGATCAATCCCAACGAGGGGCGTTGGTGGCTGGGCCTGGGTCTGGCCTACGAAGCCGAAGGGCGCCCCGCCGAAGCGCGCGATGCCTTCCAGCACGCACGGGGCGCCAGGGGCTTGACGCCGGAGATGGCGGCGGTGATCGACAAGAAGCTGCGCTGACGCCGAGATTCTTGAATCCGCAACTGGGGGTTAATGCTTCAGCGCGCGCGCCGCCACCCAGTTGCTGACGTGCTTGGCGCCATGTTGCTTGAGGATCCGGGCGAACTCGTTGAGCGTCGCGCCGCTGGTCATGACATCGTCGACCACGACCACTGTCTTTCCCGTCAAATCCAGGGCGCACTCGAAGGCTCCGCGGATGTTCCGGTGGCGCTCCTGCCAGGGCAGGCTGGCTTGCGGCGCGGTATCTATAACACGGGTCGTGCCCTCGGCCAGCAGCGGCAGGCCCAGCCGACGCGCCAGCGGCCGGGCGATTTCCAGGGCCTGGTTGAAGCCGCGCTGGCGCAGACGTGGTACGGACAAGGGCAGCGCCAGCAGCAGATCGGCGGGCGGCAACTCCGCAGGCGTCGGCAACGCCTCCGCCAGGGAGTGGGCGAGGAAAGCCGCGACCACCAGACGGTGCTGGTACTTGAGGGCGTGCACCAGGCGGTCGACCGGGAAGTGATAACTGAAACAACCGAGCGTCGCATCGAAATAGGGGGCTTTCTTCAGGCAAGCCCCGCAGGTCTCGCCCAGGGGCGTGGGGAGGGCGCAAATCGGGCAGCAGGGCCTGGGCAAACGCGGCAGATCGTGTCCGCAGGCGTCGCAGAGCAACGCTTTGCCTGCGGCGGCGGCGCATAGAAAGCAGTCTTGCGGCAGCAGCGAGGCGCCGCAAGAACGGAGGGCGCGGAATGTGAGCTTTGCCGCGCGCAGTGAAATTGACAAGCACCACCCCTTGCAACATGATTCGTCCTCTGATTTTACCGAAGGAATGATTCCGATGCCGGCCACATCTGCCAAAACCCTGAATCAGCCCGCCGCGCACGCTTGGTCCGGCAGCGCAATCGAAGCACTGTTCGAGCTGCCCTTCAACGATCTGATGTTTCGCGCTCAGCAAACGCATCGCCTGCATTTCGACGCCAACGCCGTGCAACGCTCCACCCTGCTCTCGATCAAGACCGGCGGCTGCTCCGAGGATTGCGGCTACTGCTCGCAATCGGCGCATCACCAGACCGGCCTGGAGCAGGAAGCGCTGCTTTCGCTGAATGCAGTAATCGGCGCTGCGCAAACTGCCAAACACAATGGCGCGTCCCGCTTCTGCATGGGCGCCGCCTGGCGCGGGCCGAAGCAGAAGGATCTGCAGCAGGTCGTGGCGATGGTGGGGGCGGTCAAGGCGCTCGGCCTGGAGACCTGCGTTACCCTGGGCATGCTGCAAGACGGCCAGGCCGAGCAGCTCAAGGCGGCCGGCCTCGATTATTACAACCACAATCTCGACACCGCGGCGGAGTTCTACGGGCAGGTGATCACCACGCATAGCCAGGCCGACCGTTACGCCACGCTGGAGAAGGTGCGCGCTGCCGGCATCAATGTCTGCTGCGGCGGCATCGTCGGCATGGGCGAAACGCGCCGCGCGCGCGCCGCGTTGAACGCCGAGCTGGCCAGCATGGATCCGGCGCCGGAATCGGTGCCGATCAACAAGCTGGTGCCGATGCCAGGCACGCCGCTGGCCGATGCGCCGCCGCTCGATCCCTTCGAATTCGTGCGCACCATCGCCGCTGCCCGCATCGCCATGCCGACCAGCATGCTGCGGCTTTCCGCCGGTCGCCAGGAGATGTCGGATGAGATGCAGGCCTTGTGTTTTCTGGCCGGCGCCAACTCGATTTTTTACGGCGACAAGCTGCTGACGGCCGACAATCCTGGTGTTGGGCGGGACAAGAGCCTGTTCTCCCGACTCAATCTGCGGGCGATTTAGTACCTCGTGCAGCAGGATTTTTCCCGCGCCGCCGCCTCTTATGACGCTGCCGCGGTGCTGGCGCGCGAGACCGGCAAGCGCATGGCCGAACGTCTCGACTATGTGAACATCGCGCCGCGCCGCATCGCCGACATCGGCTGCGCCACCGGGGACGGCATCCGCGCACTGCAGCGGCGTTATCCCGCGGCCTTGCCGCTGGCCATCGACTTCGCCCGACCCATGCTGTGCGCCACGCGGGCGCGTACGCCGCTGCTGTCGCGCCTGACGCGCCACACACCGCGCCTGGTGAATGCCGATGTGCGCGCCCTGCCACTGGCTTCGGGCAGCCTCGGCCTGGTCTGGTCGAACCTGATGTTGCACTGGCTGAGCGACCCCCTGCCCGCCTTGCGCGAACTGCAGCGGTCGCTGGATATCGGCGGCCTGCTGATGTTTGCCATGCTCGGCCCGGATACCCTCAAGGAACTGCGCAGCGCCTGCCGCGCTGCCGGGATTGCCGAAGAGGCCCTGCCCTTGCGGCGTTTCCACGATATGCACGACATCGGCGACATGCTGCTGGCGGCGGGCTTTGCCGACCCGGTGATGGACATGGAGATGCTGACGCTGACCTATGCCAGCCCGCGCGGCCTGCTGGCCGACCAGCGCCACCTGGGCGTCAGCCAGGCGTTGTTGGGGAATTTGCCCTGGCGCGACTGGCGCCGCGTGTTCCAGGCGTATGCGGCCCAGCATAGGGGGCAGCGGCTGCCGGCCAGCTTCGAGATCGTCTATGGGCATGCCTGGAAACCACAACCGGCCGCCGATTCAATTCCAGCGCGGATGACCAAAGATGGCCGCGCCATCGTCCGCTTCGAGACCCGGCGCCCATGAAACGGGCGAAACAATCACGGCTGAAACCGCGCAATCCG
>CAYHXK010000174.1:0-5970 GCA_964360125.1 uncultured Sterolibacterium sp. | reverse complement strand
TTGAGGCGCAACGCACCGAACCCGCGGCGCGCGCCGGCGAAGCCATCGCGCGGCATTTCAACTTCTATCCAAAAGGCGACCCCCGCTATGCGCCCACCCTGGACGAACGGCTGGACGACATCAAGGCGGTGACGTTGGAGCAGGTCGTGCAGTTCCACCGGGAATTCTACGGCGCCTCCTCGGGGCAGCTCGCCATCGTCGGGGATTTCTACGCCGAAGCGATCCTGCCCGTGTTGCAGGCCGAGTTCGGCAATTGGCAGAGCCTGCGCCCTTATGCTCGCGTGCTCTCGCTACATGCCGAGATCGCCCCCACCCGCCTGCCGGTGGCCACGCCGGACAAGGAGAACGCCTACCTGAATGGGCGCATCAACATCGCGATGAAGGACGACGCGCCGGACTATCCTGCCCTGCTGGTGGCCAACAACGTCTTCGGCGGCGGCTTCCTCAGTTCGCGCCTGATGACGCGGCTGCGGCAGAAGGACGGCCTGAGCTACGGCGCCGGCTCGGGGCTGCAGGTGTCGCCCCACGACAACGCCGGCTCCTGGAATATCAGGGCGATCGCCGCGCCGCAGAACATGGCCAAGGCAGAGCTCGCAATTCGCGAGGAAGTCGATCGCGTTCTGAAGGACGGGTTCACCGCCGCCGAGACCGCCTCCGCCATCGACAACCTGCTGCAGCTGCGCATGCAGAACCGTGCCCAGGACGCCGCCGTGGCTGGGGCCTGGCTCGAATATCTGGAGCTGGGCCGCAGCTTCGTGACGTGGTCGGAAAGGATCGACCGGCAGATCAGGGAAGTCACGCCGGAGATGGCGCTCGCCGCGTTGCGCAAGTATGTGCAGACCGACAAGCTGACGTTCGCGATTGCCGCCGACCCGGCCAAGCGGTGAGGCTGCCGGAATAAAAAAGGGCGCCCGGTTGGACGCCCAAAGAACCACTGGAGGAGACTGTTGCGTGAATCAATAATGGTAGGCCGTTTCGCCGTGTGACGTAATATCGAGGCCTTCGCGTTCCTCGTCTTCCGCAACCCGCAAGCCGACGATCATATCCACCAGCTTGAAGCAGACGAAGGCCACGATGCTGGACCAGAGGACCGCGGTACCGACTGCCCAGAGCTGGCTGATGAGTTGCGCCGTCATGTCGTAATCGCCGACCTTGTTGGCGACATAGTCATAGACGCCGCTGCCGCCCAGGCTGGGAGCCGCGAACACGCCGGTCAGCAGCGAGCCGAGGATGCCGCCGACGCCATGCACGCCGAACACGTCCAGCGAATCGTCGGCGCCGAGCAGTTTCTTCAGGCCATTCACGCCCCACAGACAGATCACGCCGGCTGCCAGGCCGATCACCAAGGCGCCAACCACGCCGACAAATCCGGCCGCCGGGGTAATCGCCACCAGGCCGGCGACTGCGCCGGAAGCCGCACCGAGCATCGAGGGCTTGCCCTTGACCAGCCATTCGACCACCATCCAGGACATCGCCGCCATGGCGGTCGCCAGCCAGGTGTTGACGAAGGCCAATGCCGCCGTGCCGTTGGCTTCCAAAGCGGAGCCGGCGTTGAAGCCGAACCAGCCGAACCACAGCAGGGAGGCGCCGATCATGGTCATGGTCAGGCTGTGCGGGGCCATCGAGTCCTTGCCGTAACCGACCCGTTTGCCCACCAGGTAAGCGCCCACCAAGCCGGCGAAGGCGGCATTGATATGCACCACGGTGCCGCCGGCAAAGTCGAGTGCGCCTTTCTGGAACAGCCAGCCGGCCGTAGCAGTGAGTTTCTCCGCCGCTTCGGCGGAAACATAGCCATCCGGACCCGCCCAGTACCACACCATATGCGCCATCGGCAGATAGCTGAAGGTGAACCACAGGACGGAAAACAGCAGAACGGCGGAGAACTTGATGCGCTCGGCGAAGGAGCCCAGGATCAAGCCCACGGTGATCGCCGCAAAAGCACCCTGGAAGGGGATATAGGCGAACTCGGGGATGACGACGCCCTTGCTGAAGGTGGCAACCACCGAATCCGGCGTCACGCCTTTCAGGAACAGCCTGTCGAGACTGCCGAAGAAGGCGTTGCCTTCGGTGAAGGCCACGCTGTAGCCGTAGATCGCCCACAACACGCTGATCAGCGAGAAAATGATAAACACCTGCATCAGCACCGAGAGCATGTTCTTGCTGCGCACCAAGCCGCCATAGAACAGCGCCAGTCCGGGAATCGACATAAGGATGACGAAGGCGGTCGCCACCAGCATCCAGGTGGTGTCGCCTTTGTTGGGCACCGGCGCGGCTTGCGCTGCGGCAGCGGCGGCAGGGGCTGCTGCGACGGCGGGAGCGGCGGCGGCAGCGGCAGGTGCAGCCGTGGCCTCTGCCGCCGGGGCTGCCGCAGCCGCCGGTTTGTCTTGGGCGGAGCTGGCCCCGATCGAGCCGAGCGTGAGCAAGGCTGCCGTGAATAGGAAGGTAAAAGTTCTTTTCATCATCGTCCCCTTAGAGCGCTTCCTCACCGGTTTCACCGGTGCGGATGCGGACTACCTGTTCCAGATCGAAGACGAAAATCTTGCCATCGCCGATTTTGCCGGTGCTGGCGGATTTTTCGATGGCTTCGATCGCCTGATCGAGCAGCTCACTCTTGATCGCAGCTTCGATTTTGACCTTGGGCAAGAAGTCGACCACATATTCCGCGCCCCGATACAGCTCGGTGTGGCCTTTCTGCCGCCCGAACCCCTTGACCTCGGTGACGGTGATGCCCTGCACGCCGATGGCGGAGAGCGCTTCACGCACTTCGTCAAGCTTGAACGGCTTGATGATGGCGGTTACGAGTTTCATCACGATTTCCTTATGATTTCAGGATTTGCCGGTACAAGTTCACGCAGCATGAACTTAGCGCCGGCGAGCGATCCTGGTGGATTAATACCCTAGAGACAGGGACGGGCACTAGAAGGTCTTGCCGAAAGTAAGCAGGGCGCGGCTCTTGCCGGCCGAGTAACCACCGGCGGGAGCGGCAAAACAGTAAAACTCGCCCTTGGCGCAACTGTCCTTGGCATTGGTGCCCAGCAACGCCAGCCCGACGGTGCCGAGGCCGACGTCCTTGGTCACACCGAGCTTCCAGTCGGTATAGGAGGCTGCGCTGAAACCCTTCACCGACTGGTTGCCGACGTGGGCGACGAGCCCCAGGCCATCGCCCAGATCGAAGCTGCCGGTCAGGTCCAGATAGCCGCTGCCGGTGGTCTTGCCGCCGGTTGGGGTGAGTGCGCCGAACAGATTGGTGGTGCTATAGGAGTACTTGGCGCTCAGCCATTTCCAGGAGAGGGCGCCATACACCTCGGTGGTGTCGGGCTTGGTAAAGCCGGCAGGAAATGTGCCCGGATAATTGTAGGTCAGCACCCCGACGTCGTAGCCGAGGTCAGCGGAAATCGCACCTTTGTAGCCGCCATAGATGTCCAGCTCGAGACTGGCGCCGCTGGCGCCGGCATCGGTGAGCCAACTGATGTTGGAGCCCCAGGTGCCGACATAAAATCCGCTCGGATGGGCATAGTCGAAGCCACCCTGTATAGCCGGCTTGCCGCGCGTCTGGGCGATGCCGCGATACAGGTACTCTGAGGCAAGGGTGAAGTTCCCGACGAATGGACTGGGGGCGGCGGGCGCAGCAGCCGGCGCCGCAGTCTGGGCGTGACCGACTTGGGGAAGGAGAAACGCGCCGGCGACGAGTGCGGCGATGATGGTGGTATGCAGGGTCATGATGAAGCTCCTTTAGGTTTGTTGGATCAGCGAGATCCCTAATGCACGTTGTGTGCCAATATAAATATTATCTACATATCAATAGGATATGACTTATCACCAGAATTTCATCTTGGCGGCCGCACCGAATTGCGGCGCCTGTCCAGACATTCGCACCAAGTCAGTGCGAGAGGGTTTTATGCTTTATTTGCTGTGCTAAACTCGGTCTTATGCTTGAGGGGTCCACCATGCTCAATCCAAAAATTCTTGACGATATCTCCAGTCGCCTCTCCGGGTTGATTGCCGCAAGTCCCGCCAAGGACATCGAGAAAAACGCCCGCGCCCTGCTTTCCAGCGCCTTTGCGCGCCTCGACCTGGTCACCCGCGAGGAGTTCGACCTGCAGGTCGCGGTATTGGCCCGCACCCGGGAGAAGCTCTCCGCGCTCGAGGCGCGGGTTGCCGCGCTTGAAGCCGGTTTGCCCAGGCGCCCAGCCGAATAGCCCGGCTTCCACCATCCCGAATCGCCGTCCATCCGAACAACCGCCTTTTTGCTTGACATTTAGTCCTAACTCGAACTAATATTGTTTTCGTTAGGACTAAATACTCATGCGGAAAAATTCATTTTTGCCGATACTGCGCGAACTGGCCCGCTGCTACCAGGCGTTCGAAAGCCTTTCCGCCCGGCATATCCGCACGCTAGGCCTGACGCCGCCGCAGTTCGACCTGATCGTCACCCTGGGCAATACCGCGGGCATGAGCTTCAAGGAGCTGGGCGAAAAGACGCTGATTACCAAAGGCACACTGACCGGCGTGGTGGATCGCCTGGTGGCGAAAAAGCTGGTGCGCCGCAGCGATTCGCCCAGCGACGGCCGCAGCCGGATCGTGCAGTTGACGGCGAAGGGCGAGGCCTTGTTCGCGCGGGTTTTCCCCGCCCATCTGGAACATCTGCGCCCTGCCTTCGCCGGATTCGACGGCAATCAATTGGAGCAGGCGGAAGCCCTGCTGCGGCGCTTGCGCCGCGCCTTCGCCCAGGAGTCGGCATGAACGGCGGCGCCCGCTATACCCGCACCGCGGTAGCGCTGCACTGGCTGGTGGCGCTGGGGGTCTTCTGCGCTTTCCCGCTCGGCGTGTATATGTACGAACTGCCGCTGAGTCCGCGCAAACTTCAGTTGTATTCGTATCACAAATGGATCGGCATCGGCGTTTTGCTGCTGGCGGCGTTGCGCATTCTGTGGCGCGCGGGTCATCCGCCGCCGCCCTTGCCGCAGGGCATGCCGCGCTGGCAGAAGCTCGCGGCGCAGGCTGCGCACTACGGACTCTACTTCCTGATGCTGGCGGCGCCCTTGTCCGGTTGGCTGATGAGTTCGGCACTGGGAGTCGGAGTGGTGTGGTTCGGCGCGATTCCGCTGCCCGACCTGATCGGCAAGGATCAGGCGCTCGGCGAACTGCTCAAGCAAGTCCACTGGGTACTTAACTTCACGCTGCTTGCGATGGTCCTGGCACACGCCGCGGCAGCCATCCAGCATCATATCTTCGAGCGCGACGAAATCCTGGCGCGCATGCTGCCCTTTCTCAAGCCGGGGTCGAAATCATGAGGATGTACCCCATGCCCGCTTTGCTGCTGTCGCTGATTGCAGGCACAGGCATGGCTGCCGAATTCAACGTGATTCAGCCGGACAAAAGCGCTATCGGCTTCGTCGCCAGGCAGATGGGCGTGCCGGTCGATGGCAAATTCAGCAAGTTCGCCGCCCGGATCGCCTTCGACCCGGCCAGGCCGGAGCAGGGAAATGCGCAGATCGAGATCGACCTGGCCAGCATCGACGCCGGCAGCGCGGAAGCCAACGACGAAGTCAAGGGCAAGGCGTGGTTCAACACCCGTGAATTTCCTGCGGCAAAATTTGTTTCCGGCAGCGTCAAGCCCCTCGGTGCAAACCGCTACGAGGCCAGCGGCAAGATGACCATCAAGGGCAGGACGCGCGACGTGGTCGCACCCTTCAGCGTAAAGGCCGATGGCAACAGCGCCGTGCTTGAAGGAGCCATTCCCATTCTGCGCCTGCAGTACGGCATCGGCGACGGCCTCTGGGCCGATACCGCTACCGTTGCCGACGAAGTGCAGGTGCGTTTCCGCTTCACCCTGGCGGCGCCGCACTCCGCCAAGAAAAAGTAACCCGGCATTGCACGCTGCATCATATAAACCACCCAACCCCATCAGGAGGCTAATTGCACTGTGTTATTAAATCCGATCATGCCTATCGAACACGCCGCAGCACG